>JAJYBC010000009.1 GCA_021779255.1 bacterium
TGGTTCTCCGGCAACTGATTCTTTTATGAATCCCGGTTCTTATATGGATGGATTTGGTAGCGGAACTGATTTAGCTAATTCGCTTATGGATCAAGGAATGAGTGGATTTGATCCTTTTGGACTTAGTCCTTTTTCTAAAGATTATGAAGATATGCTACCTCTGGATGCTGTTAAGTCTGATGGTCCGAGCGATAGTAGCTCTAGCCCAGGGAGTGAAACGCCTTAAGCAACTAACTGGTCATAGTCTTCTATAATTAATTTTTCAATTTAACCGTATGACACCACGATCTAACCGTTTTCTGTCTTTAGCTGTTATCCTTGCTGGATTTTTTTGTTTGTTTTCTTTTGGAGTGGCAGATAATCGTTTTACAAATAATTCATCGGAATTGACCGGTGTAAAAATAATCAAAGTAGCGCAAGCGGCTTCGATATTGGATAATCCGAACGCTTCTTGGTACGAAAATTGGGTCAGCCGCGTCAAGGCCACTTTGGCTAAATGGGGCAATGATTTGAGTAATTGGGGAATTAATCTGTACAGCAGCGCCACCGGAGGAGCTAATTCTGCTGGTAGCTCAAAAGCTGGTAGCGGCAATGCCACTTCTCAGCCTTCAACTCCTTCGCCGTCTTTTAATATTCCCCAGTCAACCGGTGCCGGTAGCGATGGGGCTGGTTCGGGGACGGATCAATATGGTAGTAATGGCAGTAACAAAAAACCGTGGGTTTTGGAGCCGAATCAATTCAAGAAAGTTTGTGGCAAGAACGAATATGTTCTGTGGTGGTCTAAAAGAGGTACGGACGGCAAAGACATGAAAGAAGAAAGAGATATGATGCAAAATAATTATTTGGTAGTTCCTTCTTGCAAAGAACTGGCCAAATGTCACTGTTGCTGCAATACTTGTACTAAGCCGGCGGGAGAGATTTGTCCTCCCGATGTTTGTTTCTCTAATATGTCGCCTTGCGATGGAACAAAAGACTGTACTCCAAAATGTCAATGTCCTCTCTGTAAGAGTACTTGTGAATCATACACGCAGCCTTTTCATTCCAAAGCTTTTGATACGGATTGCAGTTGCAGTCAAGAAGGTTGTCCAGACGGCAAGGGTTGTAAAATTGTTCTTTTTGAAAACGAGAGTGGCTGGCTTTGGGGTAATTATGATCAAAATGGATTTCAACAAGATAAAGAGACTCAAAATAATCCACCTAAAAAGCCGACGACTATCGATAACAGTTCTAAAATAGTCGGTTTTAATTCTAAATCGGCCGATGCCGCCAAGGGAAATAAAGGTTGGATCGATAAATTAGTTCAAGATAAAGGTAAATGTTGTAAATGTGTGGACGAAGAGAAGGCTAAAAAAGGGCCCGACGGATCATCGGGCGGAGGTAGCGGCAGTGGAGGGGGAAGTGGTAGCGGTTCCGGTAGCAGTCCCGCTAGTGGATCTAGCAGTGGATCTGGCAGTGGCACTACCAACGCAAATACAAACACAAATGCTAATGCTAATAAAATAATAATTATCGATCCGGTCACCGGGTCGGTTATTAGCGTAGACAAAACCAAAGTCCAAGATTATTTGAATAAAGGTTGGATTTTACCAGGCAGTTAGACCAAAACAAATGTATTTTGTAATGTCGTGTTTCGTAATTTCGTATTTTGTAATGTCGTGTTTTGTAATGTCGTATTTTGTGGTAATGTTGTATTATGTACGAATGTTTATATTTCGTGGATTTGTATTTTGTAGAGACGCCCAATTTGGGCGTCTCTCTTTTATATCCGCGATTTAAAAATAATGTTTTAATTTGTATTAAAAATTATTTCGATCCCGATACCATTTATATGGATTATTCCGAATATATTGCCGAGTATTTTCCAACGAAATATTATTCCAAATAATCCTGTCATAAAATCGTGTTTGCCACGCAAAAAAATTATAATTTTGTTTAATTTTCATTGTGCAAATACGTTTATATTGGTTAATTATCAATCCCAAATGAATTTTTTTACACGTTGTTGTATTTGTAGAGACGCCCAAATTGGGCGTCTCTATGTGTTTGATTATTAAAATACCATGAATATGATTCGGCATAATAACAAATTCATCCAATATTACGGATGGAAAATGGTTTGGTATTTCCAACCAATGTTTTCGGGCAATTTTACCAATGTCGTTTAATCGCATAATATTATTGGTGATATTACCGAATAAACATTTTTTGTTTTTGGTACAAATGGTAATAAAATAATATCCCGATGATGCATAATCGTGTTTTCGTAATCGAATGGACGGAATACGATATTTATTTTGAAATAATAATCGGGTCATAATAAAAAATTATAACCCAAACATCATTAAAAACTTATAAAAAAAATATTAAAAAATCCTCAATATTTTTGATTGCGGACAAAAATAGAGACGCCCGAATTGGGCGTCTCTACAAAATACAAAACATCACGTACAAAATACAAAACATCACGTACAAAATACAAAACATCACGTACAAAATACAAAACATCACGTACAAAATACAAAACATCACGTACAAAATACAAAATACCAAATGTAATTTATTTTGTATAATAAAATGTATATTTATAAATATACATTTACATTTATTTAAACATTTTTTATTCGCTGGTGGATTTTTTACCTTCTTTGCGGCGGACGATTTCGCCAACATAACGAAGGCCTTTACCTTTATACGGTTCGACTTTACGTACCTGACGAATGCGGGCAGTGATTTCGCCAACTAATTGTTTGTCGATGCCGGTAATGGTTAAAATATTTTTTTCAATTTCAAATTTAATACCTTTGGGAGCGGTAATTTTGACGGAGTGAGAATAGCCGACTTCCAAAGTTAAAACTTCACCTTGAACGTTCATTTTGTAGCCGGTTCCTTGTAATTCCAGTTTTTTCTCGAAACCCTTGGTTACTCCTTCAATCATATTGGCCAATAAAGATCGTCCTGTTCCCCACATAGCCACCATTTTGGAAAATTTGGGATTAAGTTTCACGGTAATTTCATTTTCCTTTTGTTGAAATTGAACGGCGTCGGAAAGTAGACAATTCAATTCACCCTTGGGCCCTGTAACTTTAATTTCTTGTTGATTCTGACTAGCTGGATTAAATTCAACCTTCACTCCCTCCGGCACAATGATTATTTTTTTACCAATTCGAGACATAGATGTAAATTAAGATAAAATTCTCTAAAACACCACGCAAATCACTTCGCCCCCCAGCTTCTGTTTTTTGGCTTCCCAATGAGGCAGAAGCCCTTTGGATGTAGAAACAACGATCATACCGCGATTGCCACCAATTCGTTTCAAACGTTCGCTATCGCTATAAATTCTCTGTCCGGATTTACTGATGCGACGAATTTTAGTCACAGCTGGTTCGCCATTAGTATATTTTAACCAAATTTGAATCATTTTCTTATTTTTACCAATTTCCGAAGTCTCCAGCTTTTTCAAATAGCCGTATTTAATAAACAGTAAAGCCAGTTTATGTCTTAACTGGGAATGAGGAACCAGAGTGGTTTTTTGGCCACTTCGATAAGCGTTTCTGATCCGAGTAAGCATATCGCTAATAACATCCATGAATATAGTTTATGAAATTAACCTAATTATACTAATTAACCTAATTATACTAAACAAACGAAGAAGGAAATCCAAATTAAGAAAAAATAAATCACTGAATTATTTTTTGAATTTGTTAGTCATTGCTTAGACTAATTAGAATAATTAGGTCAATTAGAATAATTCTATTTTTACCAGCTCGCTTTTCTAACCCCAGGCATTTCTCCGTTTAAAGCTAATTCTCGGAAGCAAATACGACATAAATTGAATTCTCGCATATAACCGTGATTACGGCCACAGCGCCAACAACGTCGAATAGTGCGACTTTTAAATTTAGGTTTTTTCTCGGCTTTTAAAACAAGAGCTTTTCGAACCATGGTAATAAATAATTTAGATAATAATTACTTTTGCAAAGGCAACCCCAGCGCCTTCATTAAAGATATTCCTTCGGCTTGCGTTTTGGCGGTCGTCACAATATTAACTTGTAATCCAAAAATATAGTTGGCTTCGTCCGGGTTAATTTCGGGAAAAACAATATGTTCTTTAATCCCAATTGAACAATCGCCCGTTCCACCAAAACTGCTAAGAGAAATACCTTGAAAATCCCTTACGTTAGGTAAAGCGGCAACAATCAATTTTTCCAAAAATTCCCACATCTTATTACCACGTAGAGTAACTTTGAGTCCTACTTTATCTCCTTGTTTAATCTTGAATCCGGCGATAGCTTGTTTGGCAATGACAAAAACAGGTTGTTGGCCCGTCATTTGGCGTAAATCATGCAAAGCGGATTTCATCAGGTTTTCTTGTTCCCTAATTTTACCAATGCCGGTGTTAACGACGATTCTAGTGATACGAGGAACGGCCAAATTATTCGAGAGTTTTAGCTCTTCTCGAACTTTTGGAATAACTTCCTCTGAATACTTTTGCTTGAAGTTGGGAACTCTTGAAAAAGAAAGATTATTTTTTTTCATCGATATTTTGCTTACATTTTTTACAAAATCTAAATTTCTTCTGATCTTTCGTTATCTGATAGCCAATTCTAGCCGGTTTTTTACATAAAGGGCAAATAATTTGAACATTAGAAATATCAATAAAGGTTGGCAACTCGATTCTTTGTCCGACCTTTGCTCCACCTTTTTTATTCTGCTCAGCTTTGATATGTTTCTTAATTAAACTAATACCTTCCACTAAAACCTTTTTTTTGACAGGTGAAACTTGCAGGACTTTGCCCTGTTTACCTTTATCTTTACCGGCGATAACTAAAACTTGATCATCTTTCTTAATCTTCATAATGGATAATTATATAGTTTTCTCGTGCCCTTCCCAATTTTAGAATTTCTTTTTTTGAGTATTCAAATTTTTTTATGGGGTTTGCTGCGCAAAACATAAAAAAATTTGAATACTCAAAAAAAGTAGTTGCCAAGAATGGCAAAAAATTGGGAAGGACACAAGAAACTTATTTTTTAATAAATCTAGGAAAATTCTACTTTCTGGTAACCGTTTTTTCTGAGCTTTGGACTTTTTGAGAGTGTGCCCCCGGCAGGGTGACTTCGCACTCGAAAAAAGACAAAGCTCAGAAAAAACACAGTACAAAACAAAAAAACAAAAACAAATCTAAAGAACTTCCTGAGCTAAAGAAATGATTTTCTGGAAACCTTTTTCTCGAAGCTCGCGGGGAATGGGGCCGAAAATACGGGTTCCTTTCGGTTCCTTACCTTCCATAATCACAGCGGCGTTTTCGGAAAAACGAATATATGATCCATCTTTACGTCGAAAAGGACTTCTTTGACGAACAATGACGGCTTTTACCACTTGTTTTTTTTTAACCGAACCACGCGGATCGGAGCTCTTAACGGAAGCGACAATAATATCACCCAAGCTGGCATAGCGCCTTCGGCTTCCACCTAGGACCTTAAAACACTCAATAATTTTGGCGCCGGAATTATCGGCTACTTTTAATTTGGATTCAGCTTGGATCATTGTAGTATATTTAGCGCGTCTTGCCCAACTTTTTGAATTTCTTTTTCTAGGTATTTAAAATTTTCTATGGGGTTTGCTACGCAAAACATAAAAAATTTTAAATACCTAGAAAAAGTAGTTGCCAAAATGGCAAAAAAGTTGGGCAAGACGCAAAAATTTTAAAATAAAACAAAAAATTTTCTCAAAACAGGATTTTTCGTTGATTTTTAATTTTGAGCATGCTCCCGGCAGGGTGACTTCGGCTCAAAATTGGGAATCAACGAAAAATCTGTCACAAAAAAGTATAGATTAGAAATTTAGGAATATATCGCTCGCCACTTCTTATTTTTGCTAATGGGTTGACACTCAACAAATTTGATTTCCTCACCTTTCTTAAAACGATTCTCCGGATCATGCACTTTATATTTTTTAGAAATCAAATAGCGTTTGTGATATTTCAAATGTTTTACAAGGCGATCGATTTTAACAACAACAGTCTTATCCATTTTATCGCTCACGACAATGCCTTTAGTAATACGAGGTGCGCCTACGTTCTCGGTTGTAACCGGTTGAACAACTTTAGCTTTTTTCTTAGCGGTCGTGGTAATTTCTTTCTTTGACATTTTGTAAAATTGTGAATGTATAAAATTTACGTTATTTATTGTTATCTTATGGTTAATCATCTCTTGATTGTTTTTTGGCTTTGGGCTTTTTGAGAGTGTGCCCCCGGCAGGGTGACTTCGCGCTCGAAAAAAAACAAAGCCAAAAAACAAGATAAAAGTTGCCAAAAGAAAACAACAACAAACGACAATAAAAACAAACCTACCTTCGGCGAGGTTATCTTAATTATTTAAGTTTAGCAAATTTTTTGCGGAAAGAAAAATTACAGAATACAATAAACTCTATAAGTTAGCAGTCTTCTTTTCTTTTCCAACTTTTTAATTATATCTTTTTTTAAAAATAATGCAAAAAAATCACGAAAATTATTTGGAATTAATTTGGTCTCTAGCTCGAACTGATTTTAAATTACGTTATCACGGATCGTTTTTAGGCTATATATGGGCTATTCTAAAGCCTCTTCTGATGTTTCTAATTCTTAATTTTGTTTTTTCTTCGATCTTTAATCCACGAAACAGTGGAACAGATCATTTTTCTTTACAGTTGATTGTCTCGATTATGCTCTTTAATTTTTTTAATGAGGGAACAATGGCTGGTCTTGGCTCTTTGGTCAATAAATCAGCTTTGGTTACCAAAATTTACGTGCCTCGTTGGACAATTATTATGGCTTCAACCCTCAATTCTTTGCTGGTTTTTGCTATGAATTTATTGGTCATTGCCGCTTTTTTTGCTTGGTATCTTTTTTGGCCGGGAATTTTGCCCATTTTGACTTTCTTTTTTTATATTGTTTTAACTTATATCTTAATCTTAGGTTTTGCTTTTTTGACAGCGCCTCTTTTTGTGCGTTTTCGCGATCTTTCGCAGATTTGGGAAGTGGGCGCTTCGGCTTTGTTTTACGCTTCTCCCGTTATTTACCCCCTGACGGCTTTACCGGAAAAATACCATACTTTAATTTTGCTTAATCCGATGGGTTTTATCATTCATTTCACTAAAATGGCTTTGACTCAAAATCATTTCGCTTCTGGCGGTCAATTATTGATTTTTTCCGCCACAGTGGTAGCTTTTTTTGGGGTTGGTATTTGGAGCTATAGCAAAATGGAGAAGAAAATTGCGGAAGAGATATAGAAATTAACATATTTTATCATGTTTTCTTGGCTTTTTCGGCGTGATCTTTGGTACAAAGGTTGGATATATTTGAAAACTAAAGGTGTCAAAAAGACAGTGGATAGATTAAATCTGTTTTTTCGAGAAAAAATTTGGGAAAAATTCTTTCTTCATCAAGATAACGAAAAAAGATATTCTAGTTGGTGGCAATCGCAGCAATTAGGCTTAGAAGAATTAAAAAAAATTAGCCAACAAGCGCGTAATTTGCCTTATCAGCCTAAAATCAGTGTTTTGGTACCTGTTTTTGATGTGCCGGCAAAATATCTGGAAGCTTGCTTAGCTTCGGTGGAAAATCAAATTTATACTAACTGGGAACTTTGTTTAGCTGATGACGCTTCTTCTCATCCCGATACATTGCGAGTCATTAATCAATATGTTTGTAAGGCGAAAGAAAATTCACGTATTAAAATTATTAGACATCAAAAGAACAAACATATTTCAATTACTACTAACAGCGCTTTGAGTTTAGCGACGGGGGAATTTGTGGCTTTATTGGATAATGACGATTTATTACACCCGTTGGCTCTGTTTCTCATGGTTAAAAAACTTAATCAAAATCCCAAATTAGATTTTATTTATTCTGATGAAGATAAAATCAATCGTCGCGGAAAACATATAGATCCTTATTTCAAATCGGATTGGAATCCCGATCTATTACTTTCTATGAATTATATTTGTCATTTAGCGCTTATTCGTCGGGAAATAATGGTGGAACTGGGCGGTATGCGTCAAGGGCTGGAAGGCAGTCAAGATTTTGATCTTTTCTTGCGTTTAACGGAAAAAACCGATCGAATCGGTCATATACCTTTTATTCTTTATCATTGGCGTCAAATTGCTGGGAGTACTTCTATGACGTACAGCTCTAAAAATTATGCCAATTTAAACGCCAAAAAAGCTTTAATTGATGCCGGATTAAGGCGTAAGATTGATTGGTCAGTCTTATCCGGTTTGGCCCCAACCTCTTTTCGAGTCAAACGAAAAATTAAAAATAATCAAGAAATCGGGATTATTATTCCTTTCAAGGACAAGGTTAACCTACTAAAACAGTGTGTTTCTTCCGTTTTAGCAAAAACCGATTACGCTAATTATAAAATATTTCTCATCAACAATAATAGCGTTGAAGACGCGACCAAAAAGTATTTGCAAGAAATCAGGAAACAAGAAAATATTAAAATATTGAATTATGATAAGCCTTTTAATTTTTCAGCGTTGAATAATTGGGCGGTACGTCAGATAAGCAGTCCTTTAATTCTTTTACTCAACAACGATACAGAAGTAATTAATGGCGGTTGGCTTTCCGCTATGGCAGAGCAAATTGAACGTCCGGAAGTGGGAGCTGTTGGAGCCAAATTACTTTATCAAAATGGCAAAATTCAGCATGCCGGTGTGGTTCTGGGCCTAGGTCGTTTTGAAGATAAAGATTATGGAATAGCTGGTCATTCTCACAAATATTTTCCGAAAGGCAGTCACGGTTACTTTGAACAAATAGATGTTATTCGTGATTATTCTGCGGTTACCGGTGCTTGTTTGCTCACTCGTAAAAAACTTTTCGAGAAAATGGGTGGTTTGGACGAGAAAAATTTTTCCGTAGCTTGGAACGACGTTGATTATTGTTTAAGACTGCGTCAAAAAGGTTTCTTAATTGTTTATACTCCTTATGCTAGACTTTTTCATTATGAATCAGTTAGTCGCGGTTCGGATGAAAACGGTTCCGCTAAAAAACGTTTTCATCGAGAATGCCAAAATATGTATGATCGTTGGGGCGATTTATTGGCCAACGATCCTTATTATAATCTTAATTTAAGTCTTGAAAATGAGAGTTTTCGTATCAAATCGCAATCTAATTTACAAAATTTGACGAATTTATAATAGTATTATTATAAATAATAATTTACTTATAAGCACTAATTTATTCTCATGACGCCTAGTTTTATAACTTGGCTGATCAGTAAAAAAGAATCTCTCGATTGTCTGAAAATGGCCGTCGAATCACTAAAAAAGCCTTCGTCTTCGATTTTTTTACCTCCCGTTTCTTTATCCAATTATATTACTCATTTCTTTAATTTTTTGGAAAATCAAAAATTAAAGAATCACCAATTTCCTCCTCTTGTTCCATCACCTCTTTCCCCCAAAGTCCCGCTCTCTCGCGGGACTTTCTCTTTTTCCGGCCCTAAAAAAATATTTTCGCCAATGAAAATCCTTTGGCTTTGGGAAGCAGAAAGCTTCCCCTTTTTTTATCGGAATAGATTAATAAAGTTAATCGATCGATACAGAAGTTATATTTTTCTCGGGATAATTTTTTCTAAACGAAATTTCTCAGATAATTTGGCAACTAAAAGCGATTTTTTTTTAATTAAAAATTCTTCTATGGCCAAAATTGTGCCAGAAATTAAAATCAATTTAGCAAAAAATTTGTTTCGAGGAGAAGAAATTCCTTGTTTTCCGACTAAGTTTACTTTGAAAGAACGTTTAGCTTTACGTATCCTCTGGCGTTTACGGCATCGAGCGACCAAGCTGGAAGAAATTTCCTCTTATGTTTACGGTCGTCGATTAGGTAAAAATATGCACGCTTCGGAAGTAATTATTTCTAAACTTAAACGTAAAATAAACTACTTAACCGGACAGACGAATTTTATTCAAACGATTAAAAAATATGGCTATCGAATTGACCCTCGTTTTTTTTGAAAATAGGAGCGAAAAGCCAAAAGATAAATAAAAAGAGGTAAAATTTGAGGAGAAAAAATAGGTGTTTCGAATAAACAATGTAAAGCAAATCCCCACAAGCCGAGAGCGGAAGCTAAATTATAGTTAAAAAGCAAAGAATCTTTTCCTTCTTGGTCGGTTAGGATTAAATTGTTTTTTTTGTGAAAATGCGAGAATAAAGGCTTAAATCCCCAAATAAGAAAGCCGAGCCAAGCCAGAAGTCCCGGTAGACCGATTTCGCTGGCTAAATCAAGATAAGTATTATGAGCGTAAATAGGTTCTCGATATTTTGATTCGGGTCTGACAAAATTGGAATAATTGCCCAAACCTACTCCCAGAAGAGGATTATAGGCGACAACAGAAATGGCTTCTTGCCAAATTTCCAAGCGTCCTTTATTAGAACCTTCGCCGGTGTCTAAAATAGATAAGAAACGATCACGTACCGGAGTCACAGAGAAAATACTCCAAGTTATTAGCCCGATACCGATTAGGAGATAAAAGATTCTGTAGGGGCGGGTCTTATTTCCGCTTGTTTTCGAAAAGAGAAATTCCAATTGACCTTTTTGCTTTAAAAAGTAAACTAGCCAAGCAACCATGCCAAAAAGGCCGACATAACTTCCTCGTGAAAAAGTTAAAAGAAGTGTTAACAGAGACGAAGCCGGTAAAAGCCAATAAAATTTTTGTGATTTTTGGAGAGCCCAGACCACTTGGAGAGGTAAACTCATTTCCAAGTAAAAAGCTAGCATGTGGGGATCGGGAAAAACGCTGATAGCGCGGAGTAAATCTCCGCTACCGGTAGCTACCAACCAACTGGGATTGCTGGCGATTGCTTCTCCGGCATTAGACCCAAAAAGAATGGGAGCAACAAATTTTCCCCAAACTCTAAAAAAAATTTCTCGGGAAAAAATAAATTGAAAACAAAATTGGCTTAAACCGACAAGAGAGACAAAAAAAGCTGTCCAAGACCAGATTGAAAAACTTTTTTTCCAATAAAAATCTTTGGATAAAAAAGTGGTAAGTAAAAAATAAAGAGGGAAAATAGAGAAGAAAACCATTATTTTTCTCAGAAAACGACCCAAATCGTCAGCCATAAAACCGGAAGAAAAACACCAAAACAAGAAGAATAGAAGTAAAAAAGTAGGGGTAGCCGGAGAAAACCATTTCTTATTTTGAACTAAAACCAGCCATCCTCCCCAAACAGTTAGGCCTAGAATGATTAAACGACCGGAGGCCAAATCGATATCAGCCGAAGGGTTAAGAGCGGGTTGAAAAGGCAAAAAGAGGGGTAGTATAATCAGGATTAACGTTAAAAAATCAATCTTGTGGTACCAAACTATTTCTCCCACTTTCTTCATGGCAACAAATTAATTTCGGTTATATAGTAAAGGTATCATGGAAAGGGAAAAAGTTATTGTCAAAATTGAAAAAATGTTAGGATAATGGACGTAATTATAATCAACCTTATTCTTTCCGGTAAGATGTCAAAAAATAATTCGAAACGAGTTTCAAACAATTTCAGCCCGACCGGTTACAGTGAAAAAGTAATGGATCATTTTATGCATCCGCGTAATTTGGGAAGTCTAAAAGATCCTGACGTTATTGGTATGGTCGGTAATCCGGTTTGTGGTGATACAATGGTTTTGTCGCTTAAAGTGGGAAAAAATTCGCAGAAACAAGATTATATCAAACAAATTGCTTTTGAGACTTTAGGTTGTGGAGCGGCTATTGCGACTTCTTCAATTATTACGGAAATGGCCATGGGAAAAACTTTGGAAGAAGCTTGGCAAATTAGTGATACTGATGTAGCCGGTGAATTGGGCGGACTACCCCCCGTTAAAATGCATTGTTCTAATCTAGCGGCTAGCGCCTTAAAACAAGCCATTGAGAAATATTATGCTAAAAATAGCCAAAAAAATGATAATATTACAAAAAACTATATTTAATATATAAAAATATCAGTCGCTATTTCTTGTCTAAACAAAATAAATAGACTAATAAAAGTTATTGAGAAAATAATATTCTTTAATGAAAAATCCTTTTTTGGTTTCTTTCTCCGGTTTGGATGGAAGTGGAAAAACGCAGTTAATTATTTTGCTTCGTCGTTTTTTGCGCCGTCAAGGGATTCATTATCTTTATATTCATACGGTTCGAGATTCTTTTGATAATCGATTAGCCAAAAAATATCCAGTTTTAAAGGCGGTAGCTGAGTCGAAGGAAGAAAATTCTTCTACTCAAAAAGTTAATAAGGTAAAAAAAATTGGTTTATTTTCTTTTTATTTAAGAGTTTTAGCTATTTTTTGCTACGGTTTATCCCTACGCTTTAGGATGATTTCTTTGGTCAAAGAGTATCAAGTGATTATTTTTGATCGTTACGTTTTTGATAAACTGGTCAATTTGGCTTATTTAAGAGGGAAAGAAAATTGTTGGTTAACTTCGCTCCTTGTCAAAATTTTTCCCAAAATTGATTTGCCAATTTATCTTCACGTCAGACCGGAGCAATCTTTAGAACGAAAAAAAGAAGTTATTGAAGAAAGTCAAGATTTGGAATATTTTCAAATCAAATACGAATTATTCGAAAAGGAAAAACAAGGATGGAAGATGATAACGGTAGATAATTCTCTTTTAACCTTATCGGAGGTTAAAAAAAAGGTACTTTCTCTTTTCAAAAAACGTTTTTATCGTAAGCAAAAAAATAGTTTTTAGCTTATTTAATTAAATTTTAATTTAGAGAAATGGCTGATCAACACCAAGAGACTTTGGCTAAAAGTGCTCTGGAACTTGCAAAAAGTTTGAAAATAGTTTTCAAGAATTTTGCAATTTTGGAGAATGCTTTGGTTCATCGTTCCTTTATTAACGAACATCGTAATTGGAATTTGGAAAGTAACGAAAGGTTGGAATTTTTGGGAGACGCGGTTTTAGAATTAGTGGTAACTGATTATCTTTTTACTAATTACAAAAACGAAGAAGGAGAATTAACCAATTGGCGAGCAGCTTTAGTTTGCGCCGAAAGCTTGGCACCGGTAGCCGAAAAATTAGAAATCGAAAAATATCTTTTTGTCGGTCGTGGAGAAAAAAAGAATTATCGTTCCAAACAAAATATTTTAGCTGACGGCATGGAAGCTATTATCGGAGCTATCTATGTGGATAGAGGGATGGAAGAAGCCAATCATTTTATTAGAGAAAATATTTTGATTAATTTACCGATTATTTTAGAAAATGAGCTTTTCTTGGACGCCAAAACTTCTTTGCAAGAAACGGCTCAGAAACAATGGAAAGTGACTCCAGAATATAAAGTTCTGAAAGAAGGTGGCCCCGATCATAATAAATGGTTTGAAGTGGGTGCCTATGTTAACGAAAAATTAATGGGTAAGGGTCGAGGAAGCAGTAAACAAAAAGCGGAAAAAGAAGCGGCGAAATCGGCGATGGAAAAATTTGAGAAGAAATAAAATTTTTAATTTTCATTGATTCAATGTCGTGATTTATTAAATTGATACGACAGGGGCGGGTCGCGACCCGCCCGTACACAGGATTTTGATGCAAATATTGTTTAAAAATTATAAAATTAAAAATTTATTCTCATGATCATTCTCGGTATTGATCCTGGTACAGCTATCGTTGGTTATGCCTTGATTAAAAAAGAAGGTCGCCAGCTGGAAGCTTTGGCTTATGGTTGTATTCGAACCAAAGCTAATCTAAAAGACGAAGAACGTCTTTTGGGAATTGAGAAGGAACTTAAAAAAATCATTGAACGTTTTAAACCGCAAGAATCAGCCGTAGAAAAACTTTTTTTCTTTAAGAATTTAAAAACAGTTATGGTTGTCAGCCAAGCTAGAGGTGTAATCTTGGCAACTTTGGCCAAGGCGGGCTTACCAATTTTCGAATATACGCCATTACAAGCTAAATCGGCCGTGGCCGGTTATGGCAAGGCGCCTAAAATACAAGTTCAAAAAATGGTTAAAAGTCTCTTAAATTTAGTTGATTTGCCTCGTCCGGATGACGCGGCCGACGCTTTAGCTATTGCTATTTGCCACGCCAACCAAAGACGATTGGCTTAAAAAATTTGACAACCTCAATTTTTCCCTTGAAAATGGAAATAACTTAAAAAAGATTTCTTAAAAATAAAAACAGATAATAATGGCTCAATCTAATTTAAAAAATATTCTTTCCAAAAAATGTTTTACTCTCTCTCTCTCTCTCTCTCTCTCTCTTAACAAGGGGAAAGTTTAAAGGGGAAAGGGGAAAATCTTTTCATCCTTCTTCTTTTCTACCCCTATCTTTTTCTTTAGTCTTTTTTCTTTTCCTCTTTTTACTTTCCCCTTTTCTTTCTTCCTCTTTCTCTTTTAACCTTCCTCTTTCTTCTTCTGTTGCTCTGGCTAAATCTCACAACCACACCATAACTGGGACAGTCTTGTCTTTGGATACGGATAATAGTCTCATAACGATCAAAGGTCTAGATAAAAAAACAAGTAAGGGCGGGTCAGGGACTGGGCAGGTCGGTACGGGCGGGTCGCGACCCGCCCCAGTATATACCATCAATTATTACTCCTCTAAATTTCTTCGTGGTTCTGGTGGCCGACTCACGGAAGAAGAAGTTCAAATCGGGGATACAATTAAAACAATTGTTTCGGATAGAGATGGGCGAGGGAACCTCGCCCCTACGTATATGGCCAAAAGATTAACTGATCTCTCCATCCGTTACACCAAAATCCAAGGTTCTATGGGCGATGTCTCTGATACGGAAGATGTCTTTATTCTTTCAACCAAACGAGGTGATATCACTGTTAACCTCGAAGACAACACGGACACCATCCACAAACCCATCAAACAACAGAACAATCCTCTCACTAAAGCCAACGCCATCGGATATTTTAACAGCAATACTATGAAAATGTATGGCACCAAAAGTGTAACGATGTGGAGTAGATAAAATAGTTTATAAACTTTACAAACTCCTTTATGAAACCCAAACTAATATTCTTAATCTCTCTTCTCACCGTCCTTGCCGTGGTCTCTTTCTCTGACGCGGCGCTGAGGCAAAAAGTTAAAGTCAAACTGCGGATCATTTCTCAATCCATCGGAGATGCGCAACTCAAAGATAACGCTATCTCAAACCTGCGAGTCATTGCCGATGATCTCATCACCGGAAGCAAGATCAAAAACGAAACCATCAAAAACGAAGATATTGCGACCGATGCCAATATTGACAGGTCAAAACTTAACATTCCTGATTATCCGACCAACGGTGAAAAAAACAAATTAGGAGAAATAGTCGACACAAGCGATTCAAATATTGCAATTGGCAACAAAAATATCTCTCAAATCCATGATCAAAACACTGACACATCTACCAACTCCAACACTTTTACCATCGGACAGACGGGCAATGACGTTACCTTGCTCTTTGGCACCAGTGCCAAATCCTTAACTTACGATAAAACCAGTGAAAATTTCAAGCTTTCCAAACCTTTATCCCTGGAAACCAACAAAATCACCAACATCGCCACCCCCACCAATGACACGGATGCCACCAACAAAGCGTACGTAGACAACCAGCTTTCCGTAAACATCAACAACCTCAAATGGAAAGATCCCGTCAATTCCCATTCTGATTTACCAACCTGCAACAGTTCTTCTGATGGACATTCAAGGCTCGTGAAAGATGAAAACTGGATTTATCGCTGTGACAATTCCGACAACACTTGGCACAAAGTTGCCAATGTGGCAACAGTTAATCACAATGATCTGCAAAACCGAGACGTATCCTCTTCCCACCCATCAACCGCCATCTCCTTTACTCCAACCACTCAAATTGCAGCCACCAACACCCAAACAGCCATCACGGAACTCTCAAACGAAACCGTTCATACCGATCCCTCATCCTCTCAAACCATCACCTACCAAGCTCCGACTGTTCAAACAATCCTAAAGATGGCTTCTTCTCAATCGGCATCACCGTTTAAAATCTTAAACAACAGCGATAACTCCATCTTCTCTGTCAACACTTCCGGCATCATTGAAACGGCCAGTGTCAATTCCGCTTCTATCGTGGACGGAACCATCACCGGAACCGATCTTAAATCTGACATCTCCATCACAACTACCGGATCAATCACCGCCAGCTCTGTTTCTGCTTCTACCTTAACTTCCACTGCTTTAACCGGCACTCCCCCGCTGGCGGTTACTTCCACGACTAAAGTTGCCAACCTCAACGTTGATCTCTTGGACAACATGAACACGTCAGCGACAGGAGGAAACAGCGTTATCCCTGTCACCGACGGATCAGGTAATTTCAGTTTGGGAGCGGGCAACATCACGACCACGGGGAATGTTAACGCTACTACGGCCACAGTTACAACTGTTAATGCTACAAATGCAAGTGCTACCACCACAACCACCACCAACTTAAATTTCGCCGATTCCACCACCCAAACCACCGCCGCCATCAACACCACTTTCCGCCATGGTGACGGTCGAGTAAACGATTACTATTGCCAACAAAAATCTGTTTCTTCCTCCGGTCAAGTCGGTGATTGGACCAACATCAATAATTCCAATGTCTGCGGTTTCAACAAAAGATGTGATGGCAGTGGCAACTGTGTCACTTCGGATTTTATCTGTGGCACTTCTCAAGTGATGGACGCGGAAAACAATACCTATGACACTGTTCTTATTGGCAACCAATGCTGGATGAAACAAAACTTGAAACTGGGCACAATGTTGGCTTCCGGTTCAACTTCTCCCATTCCCAATAACGGCACCATCGAAAAATGGTGTTATGCCAATGATCCCAACAACTGCACCGCTTATGGCGGACTTTACAGTTGGAGTGAAGCAATGAATGATTCCATCATCGAAGGCGCCCAAGGCATCTGCCCCGCCAGTTGGCACATCCCCACCGACGCCCAACAGTATGAATTGGAAAATTACTTAAAAGACACCCCAACAACCAGCTGTGTCAGCACTCGAACTGGTTGGGATTGCTCCAGTGCTGGCACTAAACTACAAAGTGGCGGAAGTTCCAATTTTACCGGACTGCTAGCTGGCGACCGCGGTACGGATGGCACTTTCAGCGGTCTTGGGTCGGACGCCAGCTTTTGGTCTTCCTCCCAGAGTGGTACCTCCGCTTGGAATCGCTATCTGAATTCGAGCTACGCGACGGTCTTTCGGAATCTGAGTTCGGAAGCGTACGGTTTTTCGGTGCGTTGTCTTAAGAATTGATTTTAGCTAAATCAAAATGGAAAAATCAAAAGGGAAAATGACAATTTAAAATACAAAATAATAGGAATACACTATTGAAAATTTTACGTTTTAAGTTTTAATTTATTATTTTATATTTTGATATTTAATTTTTGCATTTTTCCTGGATCCCCGCTTCCGTAGGGATAACATATGGGGAATAATTTTATCTAAAAAAAGATTTTTAAGCCAAAACAAAAAATCCCGACGAATCGGGACTTTTTGGTCGAGCCTGCTCGACGTAGAATTCTCTGAATTATCACTTTACTTAAAAGTAATAAATTTTAACTTTTTTGTCAAATTTTGGATTATGCTAACTTAACTAAAAATTGATGTGGAGGCAGGGGGAGTTGAACCCCCAGACTCTTGAGTGATAATTCAGAGCCTACGCCAAGTTGCCCCCACATCCGAAGGAGAATAACAGGAAGAAAATTTTTTTGCAAATAAAATATGCCACAACTTCTTTTTGATCTTTTTCAAGCTTATTTTGAAGCGCGAAAACACAAAAGAAAAACCAAAAGTGCTATTAAATTTGAGTTAAGGCAAAAATTGAAACTTTACAAATTTTCTAACTTTATGAACTTAGATGTCTCTTTATTCTAATCTTCCTGTTTATCGTGACAGCTATGACCTGTTGGTGGAATTATTTAGATTTACTAAGGAGTTTTCTCGAGAATACAAATTCACGCTCGGTGAAAGTCTTAAAAAAGAAACGGTTAAAATGATTACTAATATTTATCGAGCCAACAGTTCTTTAGAAAAAAGAAAGAAAAAAATTCGATTGGCACGTGAGAATTTGGAGACTATCAGATTATTTTTGCGATTATTAAAGGATTTGAGACAAGTGAACTCGGAGAAATTTGTTTTTTTGAATGAAAAAATTGAAGTTGTGAGTAAACAACTGACGGGATGGGAAAAGTAGAGGGGAAAAAGATTTTTAAGTCAAAACAAAAAATCCCGATTTCTCGGGACTTTTTGTTTGGGTCTAACTTGGTGCGATTGCCCGGGATTGTCATCTAAGATAATAATAGTATGTTTTTTGAATATGTCAAATTGAACAATTGCGATGTGGAGGTAGGGAGAATCGAACTCCCAGACCCATGGATGACAATCCCGGGTCTGCACCAAGCTACCCCCACATCCGAAGGAGAATAGCAGGAAGAAATTTTTTTTGCAAATATGATTAAAGAGGGAAAAAATAAGACGATTTTGCAAGGCTTGCTGATTTTGTTTATTTTTGATTTAATTTAAATGCATTGATTTTGCCAATATTTAAGATTGGCCGCGGTGCTGAAACTGGTAGACAGGCTAGCTTGAGGGGCTAGTGTCTTTTTAAGACGTAGGAGTTCGACTCTCCTCCGCGGCACCAGACACAAAAGAAGAAGATAAATTTCTAATTGTCTAATTTCTGATTACCTAATAAAATTTCTAATTTTCAAGGTTAAAGTAAAGAAAAATAGATGCTGTTTATCAATAAAGTTTGTTTGGGTTATCTTTCTTCTTTATTTTCTGTATTTTTATTAGAAATTAGAGATTTCTCAACTATCTATCAAGAAAGAAAACAAGGATACTTTTTAGCATTGATTAATATAATTTAAACTCATGTCCAGACTATTCATCCAAACTGTTATCAACGCTATAGCTATTTTAGCGGCTGCCTATATGGTTCCTGGTATTGTCTTTGACGGGAATATTTGGAAATTGTTATTGGCGGGTTTACTGTTGGGTCTGGCCAATTCTTGGATTAAACCTCTTCTAAATTTGATTTCTTTGCCTTTAATTATTCTAACTTTTGGCTTTTTTACTGTGGTTATTAATATTGCGGTACTTTCTTTTGTAGCTTTAATGGTTCCCGAATTATCTATTCAAGGTTGGATGAGCGCTTTGTGGGGAGTTCTAGTCATCGGAATTACCAACTACGCTCTGGGGTTTTTATTAGATAAAGAGTAAAGAATGCAAATTTCTAATTCATCTAATTTCTAAGTTCTAAATTTCTGTTTTGTTAGATATTTTATTAGAAATTAGATGAATTAGGTAATTAGAAATTAATAATATGTTAATTCTAGAAAAAAAAATAAAATGGGCCGTTCTACTGGTAATACTAGCGATATTTTTGTTGCTAGTTTATTTTCTATCTAAATTTTTTCCTACTCAAAAAGGTTCTTGGGAAAGCGGAGCGAAAATTAGTCCGAACAATGCGGAAATAATGCCGACTAGTGGTTGGACTCAGAGTGAGTCAACCTTTTGGATTAATTCTGATTTTGCCGGTCAACAAAAAATTTGTTTGAAAATCAAAACGAAAGGGGCAATTCCCAATAAAAGTTTGTTTACAATACCGGTACAGCAAACTTCCCGAGCCGGTCTCTATCCTAAAAGTGGTTCGTTAGCGGATCTTTTTAATGCTTATTCCTCTTCTACCGTAGCTGAAGATTTAAAACAGAATAAACCTTTTTTGTTGGGTGGTTTGGAAAATGACGTAAAACGGGAAGAGAAAAGTCTTTTTTTAGTAACCGATAAAGAAAAGTTCTTATTTCCGACTCAAAAAATTTTTAGCGATTATTTTCCGCAGAAAACCATTCCTGGTTCTGAGCCAAAATCGACCGATAAAGAATATTCCAATATCTTGATTTTTTTTCCGGAAGGAGTTTTGTTGTCGGATGGTAAGGGCGTTTTTGCTGTTTCCAACCGGAAAATTTTTCTTATCAAATCGCCACAGGTTTTTGAAGCTCTGGGCTATTCGTGGGATAAGGTTCAGCAAATGGATACCTTTGAAATTCATTTCAATCCCTTTAAAAGTGGTAATGTTTGGGACTTTGAAGCGATTCATCCTAACGGAACGGTTATTAAAAATTCTCAGGGTGAATTATTTCTGGTTTGGCAAGAAAAATTGTATTCTCTAAATTCTGACGAAAAGGCTCGATATTTTCTTTTTCAGCCAGAAGTGGCGATTTCAGAAAAAGATTTGTCGGCCAATTGTGAAATAGCTGGTGATAGTGTTAATTGTTGTTTGGATAAATTTGATTCGCGTCTTAATCCTCCTCAATTTTCTCCCTTTGCCGGTACTACTGCTTGGGATTTGAGTAAATTAGGTTCCTCGAATATCGCCAAAATTGATTGGCAATCGAAAATTATACTTAATCGAGAAAACATTTGGAATCGGTTAAATTCGCTAAAACAGTTTTTATTGTATAGTCTGGGAATATTAAAGTAGATATTTTTTTTCAGCGTTTTTTCTGGTCTATTGGTTTTTTTGAGTGTGCCCCCGGCAGGGTGACTTCTTCACTCAAAAAAACCAATAGACCAGAAAAAATTAGCTAGAAAAATTAATGAAATTTAAGAAATGAAACTATGTTAAGGATAATTCGTTTAAGAAAAATTTGGTTTATTTTTTCCGGATTGCTAGTAGCTATAAGTCTTTTAGCTTTTTTAGTTTGGGGTTTAAAATTAGGAACGGATTTTACCGGCGGTTCGATTTTGGAGTATGAATATCAAAACTCTAGACCGGATATGGAAAAAATTCGTCAGGAAATTACGGTAGCTGGTTTTGAAAATTTTACTTTACAACCTTTTGGAGAAAAAGCTTTCCTGTTAAAATCGGCGGAAATGTCGGAGATCAATCATCAAAAATTATTACAAGTTTTCGGTGGCCAAGGAGAGGAAAAACGTTTTGAGTCGATTGGACCAACCATCGGCCAAGAGCTTCGAAAGACCACTTTTTCCGCTATTTTGATTGTAACGGTTTTTATTTTGCTCTACGTGAGTTGGGCTTTTCGCAAAGTGACAAGTTATGGCAAGGTCAATGCTTGGACTTATGGTTTAGCTACGCTGGTAGCTCTTTTTCACGATATTATTATCTTGACGGGCGCTTTTGTTTTTTTTGGTCATTTTTGGAACGTGGAAATCGATACTTCTTTTGTGGCGGCTTTATTAACCACTCTAGGCTACTCAGTTAATGATACGATTGTGGTTTTTGATCGTATTAGAGAAAATTTGTTAAAAAATTCAGCGGGAGAAAGTTTTGCTAAAATAGCTGAAAAAAGTGTGAATGAAACTTTAGCTCGTTCTTTTAGCACTTCTTTCACGGCTATTTTGACTTTGGTGGCTATTTTTCTTTTTGGTGGAAGTTCTATTCGTTACTTTGTTTTAGCTTTGATTGTGGGTATTGCGACGGGAACCTATTCTTCTATTTTTTTAGCCAGCCCGATTTTGGTTTGGTGGGAGAAGAGGAGATAAGATAAATTTCTAACCTGCCTGCCGGTAGGCAGGGTTAACCTAATTTCTAATTTCTAATAAAAATTAAGAAATTAAAAAATTGGACATTTTATTAGAAATTAGAAATTTTTTAACGTATTATTATAATGTCCAAAAAATTTTTTTCTCTTGTTGTCTATGGTTATGGTGGCCAAGGGGTAAAATCTCTGGCGAGTATTTTGGCGAAGAGCGCTATTTTCGACGGTCTTTTTGCTCAAGCTTTCCCAGAATTTGGACCGGAGAGACGAGGTGCTCCCCTTAAGGCTTACGTTCGAATTTCGACTGAACCAATTTTAACTCGAGCACCCATTGAAAAACCTAATTTTGTTGTGGTTATGGATGAATATCTATTAAATCGAGAAGACATTAAAACCATTCAAAACGGAGAAACGTCTTTATTAGTCAATACTTGCTATGCTGCGGAGGTAATTAAAAAAAAGTATAATTTACCAATCAATTATCATCAGATATACTGTCAAGACGCTAATTTTTTAGTGCAAGAGGTGGCAGGTCAAGCTCACGTGAGTATTCCGATTCTGGGTAAGTTGCTTCAAGTGACTGAAATAGTCAGTCTGGATTCGATTAAAGATGCTTTACGTCAAGAGTTTTTAACGAAAATCGGGGAGAAAAAAATGCAAGTTACTAATAAAATTTTGGAAGAAAGTTATCAGAATATTCAATAAAAAGTAAATGTCGCAATATGCTGAATTTCAAAAATCGTCAGAATACCTATAAATTTATTGCTATCATCTTTTTGACCATTACTGCTTTTACTTTGGCTTTGCCGGGCGTACCTTATTTTAAAATTGGCAATTGGGCTATTGGTCAAAAGATTAGTGAATTAAAAATTCATTTGGGGCTGGATTTGCAAGGAGGAACTTATTTAGTGTATAGAGCTGATTTATCAAATGTCCCCGCTAATCAAGTTAATGATAGCCTAAATGGTGCCAGAGACGTGATAGAGCGTCGAGTTAACGCCTTTGGAGTTTCTGAACCTATCATCCAAACCAGCGCGAATGGCGCGGAGTCGAAGGTGATTGTAGAATTGGCGGGAGTCAAAGATGTGTCAAAAGCGATCGATATGATTGGTGAAACGCCCATTCTGGATTTTAGAGAACCTAAAACCGAAGAAGACGTTAAATTATCGGATACGGAAAAAGCCAAAGCACAACAATATAATCAACAGCAACAAGAAAAAGCTCAAAAAATTTTAGAGGAAGCGAAAAAAGGCGAAAAAAGCTTTGAAGATTTAGCTAAAGAAAATTCTAACGATCCTAGCGTGGCGGAGAATGGCGGAGATCTCGGTTTCTTTAAAAAAGGGAGTATGGTTAAAGAATTTGATGAAGTAGCTTTCAATCCCGATTTTCAAGTTGGCCAAGTTTGGCCGGAATTAGTTAAAACTCAATTTGGCTACCATATAATTAAAAAAACTGATCAGCGAGGTGAAGGAGCGGATCAAGAAGTCAAAGCTTCTCATATTTTGTTTACCATTAAAAACGAAAACTATGATGAGGAAGCTCTTTATGCCGATCCATACAAACTAACGGGTTTGACCGGCAAAAATTTGGAACGAGCCGATGTTGTTTTTGATCCAAACACGGGAGAACCACAAGTGAGTTTAACTTTTGACAGTGAAGGCAAGGAAAAATTTCGAGAAGTAACGGAAAGAAATTTGGAAAAAATAGTGCCGATTTATTTGGACGGGAAACCAATCACGATGCCGGTAATTAAATCGGTGATTGGAGATGGTAAGGCGGTTATTAGTGGCAATTTTACTGTGGAAACAGCAAAAAAATTAGTACAAAGATTGAACGAAGGCGCTTTGCCGGTACCTATTGAATTGATTCACCAACAGACGGTGGGAGCCAGTTTAGGTCAGGAATCTTTAGACCGAAGTTTAATTGCCGGTTTGGTGGGATTTTTTATTGTAGCTCTTTTTATGATTTTGATTTTTCGCTGGATGGGCGTAAAAGCGGTATTGGCGCTTTTAATTTATACTTTAATTTTAGTGAGTATTTTTAAACTTTTGGGCATCACTTTAACTCTTTCGGGAATTGCTGGATTAATTCTTTCTATCGGTATTGCAGTAGACGCCAACGTTCTGATTTTTGAGAGAATCCGAGAGGAATTGTTCTTGGGAAAAGAAAAAAATTTGGCGATCGATGAAGGTTTCAGACGAGCTTGGCCGTCCATTCGAGATGGCAATGTCTCAACGATTATTACTTGTCTAGTTCTGATTTCTTTTGGTACTGGGATGGTGAGAGGTTTTGCTATCGCTTTGGTTTTGGGAGTCGCTTTGAGTATGTTTACGGCCATCGTGATTACTCGCAATTTTATTGATATGACTAAAAAATAATTAAAATTAATGAATAAACTGATCAAAAATTTAAGTACTCTTTTTTTGGTTTTTCTTTCCATTTCAATTCTATTCGCGCTTTATAACTCTGAACAAAAGGTTAATAAAGCGGAAGAAATCAGTTTTAATCACTTAGTAGATGAAATTCAAGGGGATCAAGTGAAAAAAATCGATGTGGAAGGAGAACAATTGAATATTGAGCTAAAAGATAGTAAAAAACAGTTTCTTACTAAAGAAAAAGAAGCTTCTCTCTCAGAAACTTTAAAAAATTATGGGCTCGATCCGACTAAATTGCAAGGAGTAGAAGTGAATATTAAAGGTGAAAGCGGGTGGGCTTATTGGCTGGGAACGATTTTACCTATTTTATTACCTTTTGTTTTTATTGCCGGTATTTTTTGGATTATGTTGCGTCAAGCTCAAAAAGGTAATGCTCAAGCTTTATCTTTCGGTCTTTCCAGAGCCAAATGGGATGATCCGCGCAAAAAGAAAGACCGGATTACTTTTAAAGATATTGCGGGGGCGGTTGAAGCCAAGGAAGAGTTAAAAGAAGTGGTGGAATTTCTAAAAGAACCGAAAAAATTTCATAATTTAGGAGCAAAAATCCCCAGAGGAGTTTTGCTTTTGGGTCCTCCCGGAGTGGGGAAAACTCTTTTGGCTCGAGCTACTTCCGGCGAAGCTAAAGTGCCATTTTTTCATATTTCCGGTTCTGAATTTGTGGAAATGTTTGTGGGGGTGGGCGCCAGTCGGGTGAGAGATTTATTTAATCAAGCTAAAAAACAAAAACCCTCGATTGTCTTTGTAGATGAAATTGATGCGGTGGGACGTCACCGAGGGGCTGGTTTAGGTGGCGGTCACGATGAAAGAGAACAGACTCTCAATCAAATTTTGGTGGAAATGGACGGTTTTGACCAACGAGACAGTGTTATTGTTATTGCGGCTACTAATCGTCCAGACGTGCTTGATCCGGCCTTGCTTCGTCCCGGTAGATTTGATCGACGAGTGGTAATTGATTTGCCAGATATTGAAGATCGAGTGGAAATTTTGAAAGTACACTCTCGGCATAAACCTTTTGTTAAAGGGGTCAATCTCAGAAGTATCGCTCAAAGAACCCCAGGTTTTTCCGGTGCTGATTTAGCTAATTTAATAAACGAAGCGGCTATTTTAGCGGCGCGAAAAAATCAGACTCAAATTAAAATGGAAGATTTGCTGAATTCTATTGAAAAAGTTATTCTGGGTCCGGAAAGACGCAGTAAAATTTTGGGTGATAAAGAGAAAAAAATTGTAGCGATTCATGAAGCCGGCCACGCAGTGGTGGCTCATATGTTGCCAAACGCTGATCCGGTTCATAAGATTTCGATTATTTCTCGAGGTCAAGCCGGAGGTTATACCATTAATTTACCGACTGAGGATAAAC
Organism: bacterium; assembly: GCA_021779255.1. GTDB lineage: Bacteria > Patescibacteriota > Minisyncoccia > CAIUEV01 > CAIUEV01 > JAJYBC01. The sequence goes on from JAJYBC010000009.1 coordinate 25,267, forward strand.
ATTTTTACAGCAAAAATGATTTTATGGATAAAATTGTTGTTTATTTGGGAGGCTTTGTGGCTGAAGAAGTAGAGCTGGGAGAGGTAACTACGGGGGCTTCCAGCGATTTAAAACAAGTTACTCATTTGGCCAAAGAAATAATTACTAAATACGGAATGAGTGAATTGGGCCCGATATTTCTTTCCAGCGATGATGAGTGGGTTTTTCTGGGGAAAGGATTGCATGAAGCAAAACCGTATTCGGAAAAAACTGCGGATAAGATTGATCAACTAAAGATCGG
>JAJYBC010000010.1 GCA_021779255.1 bacterium
AAAAATTTATCAAAATATTTGGTCAAAAACCGGATGGATTAAGTTCTCACGAACACGTGCATTTTTTCCCACCCTATTTTTCTTTATTTTTGGATTTATGTCAGGAATCTAAAATTAATTTTGTTCGTTTTGGCGGTAAAGGAATAAAAAACCAATATTCCCCAATTGGTCTTATTCTGGCGTTTCTCAACCAAATTAATCGAAGGAAATTTAAACGCTTCCAATCGAAATATCTACGATTAAAAAGTACCGATTATTTAATGAGTTTGGATTGGCTTAAAAATCCGGTAGAGTATTCGAAAAGAATGGCGAAAATAGCGGAAAAAAATCAAAAAAAATCAATAGAATTAGTTTGTCATCTGGATAAACAAAAAGAATATGAATTTTTAAAAAATATGAAAAAATAATTAATCAATTCTGGCGATTTTTGTTTTTTGGGTTTATTATAAAGTCAAAGAATCTTATCTTAAAAAATAAAAATGTTGATACGCAAAAGTAGCTGGTTAATTATCTTTGTCGGTCTTTTTGGCTTTTTGCTTCTAATCGGCTATCTTAGTTATCAATCAAAAAATAAGTTTGATTGGGAAAAAGTTAAACAATATATTCCGTGGGCGGAAAAAAAGCAAGAGGAGCCAAAAATGACAGATTCCAGTATTAATCCGCTTTTTGAAACAGCGGTGGAAACCAAAGCGAAAGGCTTGGTTGTTGATGAAATAGACAAATTTGTTAAAAACGTTTTGAATCAGAATTTTCAAAATAGCAAGTTAGTTTTTGTTAGCGAAGCAGCTGGTACGCCACCGGTTTTAGGCTATGTAGTCGAAAAAAAGTTTGATCAAAAAAGCAATAATGAATTTTTTTACCAGACTTTTCTCGTTTCCGGTAGCCGTCCCAAAGATGATTCTAGACCGGTTTTTTCAGATATTTACAATACTATTGAGTTTGCTGTGAGGAGCGATTTCGAAGGCAAAAGCTATATTTTGGGTCTGGTAATGGATATCAAGGAACAGAAAATTTGGGTGAATGTTTATTAATCTTTTTGATTTTAAAATGAAAAAAACACACGTGGGCGTAGAGACGCCCAATTTGGACGTCTCTACCAAGGGCAATCATAAATTTTACCGATTGTTTCCGTATTTGGGTATCGTTTTGGTTATTGGTCTTACTATTCATACCGTTTCTGCTTGGGTGGAACCTGATCAGATGCCACCGGGCGGTAATATTGCCGCTCCAATTAATACCGGTAACACCGGTCAAATTAAAACGGGAGGATTGATTCTTAATACTGGTGGCGCCACTCTGGGACTAATCGTTGATCGAGGTTTAGTAGGCATTGGTACTAACAATCCTCAAGCCACTCTCGATGTTAACGGCACTATCCGAGGAACGGGATTGAATATTACCGGCAATGCCGATATTACCGGTAAAATTAATGCCAAAGAAATTTATGCTAATGGAGTTTTACTTTCCGGAGATAACGTACCCCTAGGCACCATTGCCTATTTTGATCTGGATGCCTGTCCAACCGGCTGGACGGAAGTGACGGATGCCAGAGGGAGATATCTGGTAGGAGAACCGGCTGGAGGAACGAGGGGCTTTTCTTCAATGACCGGTCAATCGCTAACTAGTCAGGAAAACAGATCGGTAGGACAACATAATCATGATTTAATTGATCCGGGACACACACATGGGTTTCCCAGTCTTATCTATAATGGAGCTTTTTATAGCGGTAACTCGTATGCTATTGCGGGGTCGAGTCTTGATTCTACAGCAAGTTCGATTCGTTCAAGTAAGACTGGCATTACCATCAACCCCGTTGGTCTAATTCCCGGCACCAACGCCCCTTACATCCAATACCTCATCTGTAAAAAAACCAGTGGAGGTTCAAACACCTCAGGTTCTACCACGACAACAACCACGACAACGACCGAATCTTTTTGGCAAAAAGCCGGATTGGGCGGTGATATTTACTTCAATGGAGGTAACGTGGGAATCGGCACGAATGTTCCAACTAAAAAATTGGATGTGGCGGGAGACATCAACGCCAGCGGAACGGTTTCGGCGGGAAACAGTATTTGTCTTCGTGGCGACTGTCGAACCGGTTGGCCAAGTAGTGGCAAATTGATAGTTGCTTCCGTATCTGCTTACTGGACTTGGTATGGTTATGAGGGTTCCAGTAGTGACTACGAGCGATGTAGCAGCTGTCCTTCTGGGTATACTATTTTGGGGGTCTTTCTGAATGGGCTTAAAAATGATTATAGCAACGCTTTTGGCGATTGTTATGCTAGATCCAGTACTAGTTTTTGTGCTCGGCCGCTTTCTATTAGTTCTACTGCGACTTGCAGCGCTCTTTGCCAGCAAAATTAATTAAATAAAATAAAAAATGAAAACCATCCTTACAATACTTATCATTTTGATTACTCTCCTTTCCATTCTGACTAGCGCTTTACTTTATTCCAACTGGAAAATGAGTCAGACATTTAAGAACAATCAATTAAATATCGAGACAAAAAATACCAGAGAGCAAACTATCATTGATTCTCAAAATCCTGACAATAAAACTCAAACATCCCAGAATCTTTTTTTCTCCGATCCCAAAGAGATCCCTTCAGTTTTGCAAGGAACCATCGATTCTGTCGACCAAGATAAACTGATCCTCAAACAAAATGCCAGTGTTGATATTAAATATCAAATCAACAAAGCAGATATTTCTTCCATTACCGAACAGAAAAACAATCCGGCTTTTAACAAAGAAAAAGCTGATCAATTGGGAAAAGAAATTCAAGATTATCTAACAAAAAACAGCTCAACCACTTCGCCGCAAATGAATATTAGTCCCAATTCTCCTCCCGTAAAGCCGAATTTACCTCAAGATTTTCAGGATCGGATGAAAGAACAGGACGTTCAGTATTTGGTGGAAGAAAAAGTTGATTGGAACGCTTTGAAATCAGGAATGACGGTTAATTATCAGAATGATGAAAAGGGAAACAAAACTCTGAGAGTTTTTTCGGCTGATTCAATAATAGCGCCAAAATAGTATTAATCTAGTCTTTTCTTGATAAATCTCAAAATAGAAAATGGCAATCCAACTAGTTGATTGTTTCTTTGATCTTACCTAAAATTTGGTCGTCTATTTGGTCAGGAAGCATATCGCCCGGCGGGTTGTGTTTTGTGGCTTCTTGATAAATTATTTCCTTAATTTTCTTAACGGGATTTTTTAGCCATTCTTTCTCTTTTTCTCGGATTGCCAAAGAAAAATGGCCGTTCTCGCTCTTGAAGGAAACGAGCGGATCAGTACTTTCGGCAGAAAAAAAACGGAAAGCCATAACGATCAAAAAAGCCAAAATAGCAATTTTAAGAAAAAATTTGATCATAGTTTTCCGATTAAAAATTCAACAACGTCACCTTCTTGCATTAAATAATTTTTACCTTCTCGGCGGATGAGACCTTTTTCTCGGGCGTTTTTCCATGATTCGGCTTCGAGTAATTTTTGCCAATTAATAACATTGGCGGAAATAAAAAGTTTTTGAAAATCGCTGTGAATAACCCCAGCTGCTTCTGGTGCCGAACAATTCTTGGGAATAGTCCAAGCGCGGGTTTCTTTGTCACCCGAAGTAAAAAAAGTGCTTAAACCCAGTAAACTATATGAATGTCGCACAATATTTTCCAGTTTAGAAATCAATTCCAACTCTTTTTGTTCATCGGGGCTAATATCATTCATATCTTTTTCTAATTTGGCGTCAATAAAAATAAATTGTTCTTTCGAAAAGCCGGCTTTCGAGAGTTTATCTTCCAATTCTTTCTGTTGTTCAATTGTTACGCCTTCATTGCTGTTAATAACGTATAAAATGGGTTTGGCGGAAAGTAGAGAAAAATTACGATTTAGCTCTAGAGCTAAAGATAATAATTTTTCGGGAATAGCTGGCAAAGGATGGAGCCATTTATTCTGATTAAGTTGCTCTTTATATATCCCTAGAATTACTTTCTCGGCTTCGGCCGCTTCCCTTTCCGGACCTTGACTACGAGCTAATTTGGCTATGCGGTGTTGTCTTTTTTCGATTAATTCCAAATCGGCTAAAATTAGTTCGGATTTGATAATTTCAATGTCCTGCAAAGGATCAATTTTTTTCTCTACGTGACCGATATTTTCATCGGAAAAAGACCGAACTACTTCCAAGATGGCGTCTACGTTGCGGATATTAGCTAAAAACTGATTGCCTAATCCTTCACCTTGGTGGGCGTTTTTAACTAGTCCGGCAATATCGACAAATTCCACAATAGCGGGTATTTTCTGGCTTTCGGGAAAAAGTTGGTGGAGCTGATTGAGACGATCGTCTTCCACAGAAGCAATGCCAACATTGGGCTCGATGGTGCAAAAAGGATAATTATTGATATCAACTGGATTTTTAGTGATGGCGGAAAAAAGAGTTGACTTACCGACATTGGGTAAACCAACGATGCCAATACGCATGTAAATAAAATAAATTTTACTCTTCCTGATTAATATTCCTAGGTGATACGTATTCTGAAATAATTTTACTATTAGGTAAAGGAGTTTTTCCGGTAGAGGTGATTCGCAGATAAATTTTAATGACTTTAATTTGGCTTAGGTTGGCCGGAACGGTCAAAAGAGTGCTGGGTGAAGGATAATCTTTATAGTAACTAAAAATTGGTTCGCTTTCGCTGTTAGCGACATTACAGGTTAAATCGTTTATTTGTTCATTGGCGTCAAGATAGCGAGGCGGGGTGCCTGTTGGTTTAATAATTCCCTCTTTGAGGCAATTATTTAAACGAAGATAGCGAACTCTTTCTACGTCGGGGGTCTTGTCAATATTAGAATAAAAAATAAATTGATTGCTCTCGGCTTTTTCCATAGCAAACGAACCGGAATCGGCTTGACGCGTCTCTCTGATTTGTTTAACCATTAAAGTAATACTCTTTTGAATTTCGTTAGTAATTTCCGCTTGATTAAAAATAAAATTAGAATATTTTATGCCCGATTGAGCCATTATAGTTGCTCCCATCAACGCCAAAACAAAAATGATCAGAGCCATAATCATTTCCAATAAAGTAAAACCGCGAGATTTTTTATACTTAAGAGACATATCTTATTATTATTTAAATTTTTGTTTTCTTAGATTTTTTTGGCTATGTGTTTTAAACCTAGATGCTGATAACCGTTAGCGGTGACCACTCGACCTCTAGGAGTACGGGCGATCAAACCAAGTTCCATTAAATAAGGCTCATAAACGTCAACTAAGGTATCTTCTTCCTCTCCAATAGCGGCGGCCAAAGTTTGAACGCCAATAGGTCCTCCACCAAATTTTTCGACAATAACTTTTAAAATATCACGATCGATTTTTTCTAAACCGGAATTATCAATTTCCAACATAGAGAAAGCTTTCTTAGCCATTTTTTCATTAATAATCCCGTCGCCTTTAACCTGAGCAAAGTCGCGAACCCTTTTAAGTAATCGATTAGCAATACGAGGATTACGACGACTGCAACCGGCTATAGCGCAGGCCCCATTCGGCTCGATAGTCAAGTTAAGAATTTTGGCTGAACGGTTAACAATAGTTTGAATTTCCGCCGGAGAATACAAATTAAGTCGAAAAAGACCGCCAAATCTTGATCTAAGAGGGTTAGTCAATAATCCGATGCGAGTAGTAGCTCCAATTAAGGTAAAGCGAGGTAAATTAAGTTCTAAAACTTGAGCGGAAGGCCCTTTGCCGACTACAATATCCAGCCGAAAATCTTCCATAGCCGGATAAAGCGCTTCTTCCACGGTGCGATTAAGACGATGAATTTCGTCAATAAAAAGAATATCTCCATCGTTAAGATTAGTCAGAAGAGAAGCTAAATCCCCTGTTCTTTCCAAAATTGGTCCAGAAGTGACTTTAATGTTGGCTTGCATTTCGTAAGAAAGAATGTGAGCCAAAGTGGTTTTTCCCAGCCCAGCCGGTCCGTGAAAAAGCATATGTTCCAAAGACTCGCCTCGATTTTTCGCGGCTTCCATAATAATTTCTAAACTTTCTTTGATTTTTTGCTGCCCGATGTATTCTTTGAGTTGACGGGGACGTAAAGTTGAATCGAGAAGCAGATCCTCCTTTTTACAGGCCGGAGCAATGACCGACTCAGTGATAACAGAAGAAGACATAAATATATATTAATTTCTAATTTCTAATAAAGATTTTCTATTTTTTGAATTTTTATTAGAAATTAGAAATTTGTCTTTATCTTTTTTTATTTCGGATTCAAATGGAACATAATTACTTCATTATCTATTACTATTCTTTGCTTGTCCAATTTCTGGAATTGCTGATTATGATGATTGATTTTTTGAATTTGCAAGTAATAAAGAAATTTTTCTATCCAATTGCCCAAAAAATTATTTTTCGCAAGAGAAGTTTCTCGGGAATAAAGGGGCGGTTTGATAAAATTAAAATAAGGCAAAATTTTCCGCATCCAAACTTGATTAGCTCTATAAAATTTTTCGATAATTTTTTTTTCGGAATATAAATTGATCATCTGAGCGTATTCTTCAGCTGGATAAAGTTTCTGCAAATATTTTTCTAGCGATAATTTATTTTCCGAACGAAAATGATTAAGACAAAATTTGTTTTGACGAGATTGTTTGTCGATTGTTTTATGACCGAGAAAAAAAGTTAAAATAGTCAGTAAAAATCGAGTAGTCCAGACGCGATTTTTACGGGTTAAAATTAAAAAATCAATGTCGCTTTTGGTTGAGCTCACTTTTCGAGCGACGCTACCACAGATAAACAATCCTTTTAAGCCTGGGATTAAAGTAAAAAAACGGAGGGCTTTTCTGGCCAAATTAATTTTTTTTTGAGAAATTTTCTCTCTTTGGATAAAAGAAAGCCACGTTTTTCGGTTTTTTTTGTTGGGACTCTTTTTCTTTCTCAAAATCCAATAAAGACCTTTTTGCTCGGTGATTATTTTTTCTTGGATTAACTTTTCCAAAACTTTTTTATTTGGTAAAGCGAATATTCCTTTGGCTCTTGTTTCTCATCCGCTTCATTCTTAATCTTAACTATTGCAAGATAGCGACCGATTTGAGGTAGAGTTCGCGGGTATTTAATTTTTTTTTGACAAGAAAAAGACCTTAAAATCAGTTTTTCTAATTTTCGATTTGGCATTTTATTTTTTTAAATACTAGGTAAGTCGCGACTTACCCTTACTATTATTTTAGAAAAGCATAGTCAGATTAACTCGTCCTTGGTTGTCGACACTTTTAACTTTGACTTTAATTTCATCGCCTTCTTTGAGGTGATCTCGAATATTTTCCACTCGTTTTTCGGAAATTTGAGAAATATGAACTAAACCGTCTTGATTGGGAGTGAGAGAAACAAAAGCTCCAAAATCCATAATTTTAACGACTTCACCAACGTAAACTTCATCAACTTCTACTTCCTTAGTGATACTAATTATAATTTTCTTGGCTTCTTCGAGAGAAGCTTCGTTTTCCGAAGTAATGCAAACGGTGCCATCCTGTTCGATATCGATCATAACTCCAGTTTTTTCTATAATACCGTTGATAGTCTTGCCTCCGGCGCCGATAACGTCACGAATTTTATCAACTGGAATAACAACTGTTTCTATTCGAGGAGCATAAGGTGACATTTTCTTTCGGGGCTTGGGAAGAACTTTAACCATTGCTTCAATAATTTCCAAACGAGCTTTTTTGGCTTGATCGAGGGCTTGCTCCAAAACTGTTAAGGGCAATCCTTTTAACTTGATATCCATTTGAATGGCGGTAATTCCATCGTTAGTGCCGGCAACTTTAAAATCCATAAAACCTGAATAATCTTCCAAAGCGCAAAGATCTGTCAAAACAGTATATTTTTCATTTTCGGGATTATACATCAATCCCATAGCAATGCCGGCGACTGGTTTGGTAATCGGTACACCACTATCCATAAGCGCCAGAGTGCTCCCACAAACGCTGGCCATAGAAGTCGAACCGTCGCTGGACATAATTTCAGTGTGCATGACAATAGTATAAGGAAACTGATCGCGAGGAGGGATAACTGGCTCCAAGGCTTTTTCTCCTAAAGCTCCGTGACCGATTTCTCGTCTTCCCGGTCCGCGCATTGGTCGACATTCTCCAACAGAAAAAGGTGGAAAACTGTAAAAATGCATATAGTGTTGTTTGCTTTCCAATTCCTCCTCCATCCCTTCAAGTGTTAGAGCGCTACCGGGAGAGCCTAAGGTGGTTGTGGTTAATCCCTGTGTCCATCCTCGAGCAAAAATGGCCGATCCATGAGTGCGAGGCAAGACACCCGCTTCAATTTGCAACGGACGAATTTCTTCAATCCCTCGACGATCAATTCTTTGACCTTTCTCCAAAAAAAGAGCACGAATTTTCACTTTAATAGTTTTTTCAATGCCTTCCAAGATAATTTTTTCGATATTTTTGATTTCGCTATTTTCATTTTTTGTTTGATATTTTTCTATTAGAGCCGGCAGAGAAGTTTCTTTGTAAGCTCTTACGGTAGAATCAAAAGTGGGTTTATCTTGATAATTTGCAACAATTTCAGCCAGCTGATCGCCTGTTTCTTTTTTAACAAAATCAGCAATTTCGGAAGGTATTTCAAAAAGAGGCACTATTTTTTTCTCTTTGCCTGCTTTTGTTTGAAGTTCTTTGATTAAGTCAATGACTTTTTGAGATTCGGTGAGGGATAGACGCAGAGCTTCTTTAACTTTTTCTTCCGATACTTCCAGTGATCCGGCTTCAACCATAGCAATTTTACCTTCTTCAGTAGTGGTAACGGTTAGAGTCATCCGGTTTTTTTCATCATCGCTGGTTTTGGGGTTAATAATCAGTTTATCTTCAATTAAACCGATTTTAATTCCTCCCAAAACAGTGTCAAAGGGGATATCAGAAATGGCCAAGCTGGCGTAAGCGCCAACCATAGCTAAAAACTCGGAATCGTTTTCTCGATCAAAACTGAGGGCTGTTAAAATAATTTGAACCTCATTGCGCATACCTTCCGGAAAAAAAGGTCGAATGCCCCGGTCGATAACTCGTCCGGTTAAAATCGCTTTATCGCTCGGTTTGCCCTTTCTTTTCATAAAACGGCTACCTCGAATTTTACCGGCGGCGTAGTAATTTTCTTCAAAATCAACGGTTAAAGGAAAAAAATCGACACTTTCCATGGGTTTGGAATTCATTGTAGCCGTGGCCAGAATAACCGATTCGCCATAAGTTACTAAAACAGAACCGTTAGCTTGGTTAGCCAAATTGCCTGTTTCTAAAACTAAACTGCGTCCGCCGATTTCAGCTGAAACTCGGCAAATCGGACGACTTTGATTTTTTTGTTCCATTACGATATTTTGGTTACTTTTGCTTCAATTTCAAGTTGTGAGTTATTTTTTGGTAATTTTCCTCACTGGTATGTTTTAGATAATCGAGCAATTTGCGACGTCGAACAACCATTTTAAGCAAGCCTCGGCGAGAATGTTGATCTTTTTTGTTCTTAGTCAAATGTTCCGAAAGACGATTAATTCTTTCGGTGAGGATACTAATTTGAACCGAAGCTGAGCCGGTATCTTTCTCGTGAACAGCCGCCTTCTTGATTATCTTTTGCTTTTTTTCCTTACTAAGCATAATGATTACTATTTACTGATTACTGAATAATTTATAACACACGTTTTTAAAATACTCCAATTTTTTAGCGATTAGTCGAAAATATATTTTTCATTTATTATGAATAAAAACCTGTTAGCTAAAATTGACGATAAAAATAAAATGGACAAAGATAACGATCAAAATCAAAATAATCCCAGTCCGTCTGCCGGCGAAAAGTCCGATATGGGAGGTACTTTAGACATGAAAGGTATCTCAGTTAGCACCTTGGATGATGATATGAAAAAGAAAAATCCGGAGAAAGCCACAAGTAATTGGTTTGGTTTCCTCTCAAAGCATCAAACTGGCGACCAAGTTGATTTGACAAATGCCGAAGTGAAAAATGGACAAAACGAAAGCGACAACGCGGAAACCGAAGAAATAAATTCTCAGAAAAAAAGTTTTTTAGAGCAAGAAATGGATCAATTTAAACAAAAAATTTCCACTGAAAAGACGGAAGAAAACTTGATAAACGACCCAAAAATCGATGAAAATGAGGTTTCTGATGGCGAAATTTCCGATGTTAATAGCGAAGAAGATTCCGATGAAGATTTGAACGAACCTTTACCCAGTTTAAGTTTCGGGGAAAACAATGAAAAACAAGAAACAGAAACGGAAGAAACGGCTATCTCGGCGAAAGAAGGGGCGTCATCCGAATTAGAAACAGTTTCGCAATCCGGTTCGGTGAATAATGTCAATCAAATTGTTAAAAATCAAGAGCAAAATACGGCGGTGAGTGAAGAAGAAACTACAAATCCGTTTGGAGCCAAAATTAAATCTCCCGAGTTAGAAAAGAAGTCCTTACTTTCCTCGGTTGAATCGGCGCTAAATTACTCGGCCTCGCCGGAATTTGCCGAATCTCGTGAAAAAATAGAAGAAGCTTTGCGTGAAGAACAGGAGCAAAGCAAAGTGGTTGATTTACGTAAAAAAGAAGATCAAATGTCTTCTAAAATAGTTTCGGGCACAACTGCCACTTTGGGCGGTCAAAAAATGTGGTTGATTGGTGGAGGAATTTTGGGTTTAGCCGCTTTGCTTATCGGGGGTTTGGTTTGGTTTTCATTAAGTGGCTCAAGCGCAAAAAAGACGACTAATTCTCAGAATATGAATAACAATAATAAAAATTCGGCCAGTCAATCTAATTCTAATTTTTCGGTTAAGCCAACAGTTCAAATTAATACTGCCATATCTCCCAAAAAAATATTGGATGAAGTTAAAAATATTAGCATTAAAGACAGTAAAGAAATCGCCAACCAGATCGATACAATTAAGCAAGATAAAACTTTGAGCGGACAGACTCAAATTATTTTTTTGAAACCCGATGGGTCAGCCATCTCTTTTGAAGAGTTGATGGACAGTTTAAATTTTAGTATTCCCAGTCGAATTTTGCCGGAACCGAGTAAAGAGCCGGCTTTGATTTTCGCCGATTCTTTTCAAGGAAAGAGAATTTTTGGACTTATTATTCCGACGACCGAGGATACAAAAACAGTTTTGGACAAAATGAAAGTTTGGGAGTCAACTTTGACATCCGATTTAACTTTTCTTTGGGATTCAACAATTATCGATAATCGAGGCGCTTATTTTGCCGATACCACCTTGTTCAAAAACAGTCGTTACGCCATTATCGACAAAAAAACAGGACTTTCAATGAATTATTCGATTAATAATGGCTATATTTTTATCACTTGTGGAAAAGACAGTATGAGCTATCTGGAAAAGAATTTTAACGCTTCTGCTTCTGATTCCGGTTTTAATTCTAACTCGAACGCTAACTCGAACGCTAACTCAGGATTCGATTATAATGGTAATTCTAATGTGAGTGGTCTAAATAACGATAATACTGCCACTGTTACCCCTTTTGGCTCTCAATAATTTCTCGGACAATTTTGTTTTCATCCCAAGGAATAGATTTATTTTTTAGGCACATTTTTTGTTCTCCGCCTTTGCCGCAAAGAATTATCAAATCGTCTTTTTTGGCCAAAGAGAGCGCTTTTTTGAGCGCTTTTTTGCGATCAGTGAATTGCCAACAATTTTTTTCTAATTGGAATTTTTTATTTTTTAAGACACCGGAGAGAATCTCTTGATTAATCTCGCGGGGATTTTCATCGTAAGGATCTTCGGCGGAAATAACGATATAATCACAAAATTGAGTAGCAATTTTACCCATCGCCGGTCGTTTCCATCGATCACGGCCACCTCCCTGACTTCCGATAAGCCCGATCATCTTTTGGCCGACGGGTAAAAGAGATCTTCCCGTCTCTAAAGCCGATTTCAGGCTTAGGGGCTCATGAGCAAAATCTAAAAAGAGTCGGTAATTAATTTTAGGATGTTTAATTTCTTCCATTCGGCCAGCGGGTAGAATTAATTTGGTTGCCGCAGTCTTGATTTTTTGGGGAGAAAGACCAAAAGAACGAGCAACAGCTATAGCTAGCAGTAGATTTTTAACATTAAAATTGCCCACAAAAGGAACATTTAAAACATATTTTTTTAGCAAAAGAGATTTATCGGCTATTTTCCATTCAGAACAACTAACTCGATTATTTTTAGTTAAAGTTCCTTCCAGAATAAAGTTAACTTTTTTTTGAATTTCCAAGGGCAATTCTTGGCGATTAAAAGTTGCACCCCATTTTTGCTTGGCCGAATGTCGTAAGAAATAAGCAATATTTTCATCGTCCAGATTAAGAACGTGAATCTTGGAACATTGTTGAAAAAGTTTTTCTTTGGCGAGACGATAATTTTCCAAACCGCCATGACGTTCGATGTGTTCCGGAGAAAGATTGGTAAAAACGGCTACGGTGTAATCCAAAAAATATTGGCGATGCTGAGCGATACCTTCGGAAGTCGTTTCTACAACGGTGTATTTTGTTCCTTTTTGTAAAGCCCGATGTAGAAAATGAGGTAAGAAAAAACGTCCCGGCATACCCATTTTGGTAGCGTTGATTGTTTTCTTGTTGCCTAAAATAAAATATACAGTGGAAGTTAAAGCCGTTTTCCAACCACTATTTTTTAATATTTGATAGACAAAATAAGAAGTGGTAGTTTTGCCTTTTGTGCCGGTGATACCAACTAGTTTCATTTTTCGGCTAGGAAAACCATAGCAAAAATTACCTAATAAAGCCAGAGAAAAATGATAAAGACTAAAAATTGGTTTGGGAGTGTGTCGACGGAAAAAGTTGAGCATAGATGTAAAGATTGTAATTATTCCAAATATTTTAAGCTTACTTGTAATTACTGAATGCCCATTTCCCCAGTTTGATGGCGTCTTGTGTCGTAGTATTGCGGGTGTTAGCTCCCATTAGGGCGACGATTATTTGATTTTTTGAGCTTTTTTTACTTTGTAATTTGACAATCAAATTATTGCCTACCTCCGGTAGATAACCGGTTTTAGCGGATAAGACTTTGAAATAGCTACTATTATTGCTAACAATCGGACTTGTATGGAGAACTGTTTTTTTCTTTTTGCCGTTGTCATATTTGAAAGTATATTTTTTAAGACCACTAATTTGGCGAATTTGATTGTTGTCAAAAACTTTCCTACCAAGAAGAGCCAGATCTTTGACAGTGGCTTTATTATCGGGAGAAATACCGCTAGAATCAACAAAATTGGCGTCTTTAGCTCCAACGTCTTCGGCTAAACTGTTCATTTTGTCAATAAAGTCATTCTTAGTCAAACCGCTAAGGCGGATTAAAGCTGTTGCTGAATTATTGGCCGAACCGATTAAACTGGAGTATAAAAAATCTTTAGCTTTCATCGTTGAGCCGACCGGTAATTTGAGTCTGCCACCATCAACTTCATCTTTTTGTTCCATACAGACTTTTTCGCTCAGATCGGGTTTTTCATTGAGAAAAACGTAAGCTCCGATAATTTTGGTGATACTGGCTATCGGTTTTTCGTCTTCCGCTCTTTTACTAAAAAGTAACTTGCCGGTGGAATTGTCAACAACGGCTACTGAATAAGATCCCGCCTGCGCGTTTCTAAAATTTTTGAAATTACTTTTTCTAATCATCTCGGCTTGAGCCGGAAGAGCAAAAAGAAAAAATAGCAGAAAAGAGATAAATATTTTGTTTGAAGACATAAAATTATTTAATAACTATAAAAATACAAATTTCTAATTTCTAATTCACCTAATTTCTAATAATTAGAAATTTTATTTAAGTTAAGTATTCTAGCGGCAATTTAAATTCTTGGCCTTTGATTATTTGACCATTTAGTAATCCTTCAGCAATGGCCGTCTCAATTTGTTTTTCAACAACTCGGCGTAACTCTCTGGCTCCAAATTCCGGATTAAATCCTTTCTCAGCTAATTTTTGTTTAAAAACAGGTCCGTAAGTAATAATAATTTCTTTTTCAGCTAAGCGTTTTTTTAAGTTTTGAAGAGCTAATTCGGCTACTTCCAGCATATTTTGGCGAGAAAGAGGATGAAAAATAGTAATTTCATCGAAACGATTTAAAAGTTCCGGTGAAAAAATGTGGTCTTTCTCAATCTGCTCGATAACTTTCTTTTGAAGTGTCGCATAATCTATTTTAGTTGGAAGTAATTCTTGAATTAAAAGAGCTTCAGCGTTGGAAGTGGCGATTATAATTGACTCGCGAAAATTAAGTTTACTGCCCGTACCCGTTTTGGCCATACCTTCTTCCATAATTTGAAGTAAAATTTGGCGAACTTCGGGGCTCGATTTTTCCAATTCGTCTAGGAGAATAAGACTGAAAGGATTGCGAGAAAGAATTTGGTGAAAATAACCTTCAATTTCACCGCTACTGTCTCCCAAAAGGCGGGTGAGAGCGTCTCTTTCTTGATACTCCGACATATCGAGGCGCGCCATTTGTGCTTCTCCACCAAAATAGATTTGGGCTAAAGTTTCGGCGGTGTGAGTTTTCCCCACTCCGGTCGGACCTAAAAAAAGAAAACAGCCGGTTGGTCTTTCGGGGTTGGATAAATCAAGACGACGACGTTTGAGAGCGGAAACAACAGTCGTGATTGCTTCTTCTTGACCAATAATCTGCTGATGCATTAATTTTTCTAAATTTAGTAATCTTTCTTTTTCTTGACTTTCCAGATTGCCGACGTTGGCTTGGATTTTTTGGGAGGCAAAAGTTTCGATGTTATTTTCTTTAATAACGTGATCTTGGGGATTATTATGACTAAGAAAAGTGATGGCTTCTTCCAAAAAATCCAAGCCTCTTTTGGGCATAGCTGGACTTTGCAAATAACGTTCGCTAATTTCGAGAGCTTTTTTCGTCGCTTCATAAGTGATTAATTGGCTGAATTTTTGTTCCAGTTGTTGACTTTTTTCCACCAAAGCAATAAAACAATTTTTTAAGCTGGGTTCTTCTAATTTAATGGAATCAAAATATTGATTAAGTTCCGGTCTGTTTTGCATAATTTGATGAAACTCTTCTGGCGTCGTCAAAGTGATAATTTTTAAGCCGGCGTTTTCCAGAAAATCAATTAAATTGGCAACCATATTGTGAGCGCCTGATTGTTCTTTCGAGTCTTTATCGGTTAGATAGAGAAAAAGACCGGGAATAAAAAGTAAATTATTGCCGGATCTGACCGTTTCTAATAATATTTTTTTAAGAATTAAATTAGGCTCGGTTTCAATAGATTGAGAAAGGAATAAATTTTCCAAGTGAAGTTCTCTAATCTTCTTTCCAATCAGGTTAGTTGGGACGTTTCTTTTTGCTATCAGCAGAGCTAAATTCTGTAGAAATTGTTTTCGACCAATTCCCTCTTCTCCGAGAATAACTAAATTGGCACCCTTTTTTTCGGCCAAAAGATTTTGAACAATTTCTAATTCTCGAGGGTGGAGATTGTTGACAGCCTCGGCGCGATTGAAAATTAACGGTCGAGAAAATTGATCAAGAGTTGGAGTCCAACCAAAAATCCAATTTTCAGTCAAAGGATTTTGGCTGAAAAGATTTTCTTTTAGCCACCAACTTTTTTGGCTATTGCTGGTAATTTGCCGATTAATTTCAAAAGTAACAATTTGATCGAACTCGTCTCGATTGAGATGGCAATCGGTCAAAATCTTTTTTAAGTTTTCATTTATCCAAGCTTCTTTTAAAGTGGACGGATTAATCGGCAGGTGAGAGCAAACAGATTGAAACCACGGTTCATCAAGACGGGGATTTTTGATATCGGGATTTAACAGGCGGCTTATTTGCCAATATTTCTTAGTTTTAATTTCCAATAAAATGAGAAAAATTAAGGCGATTAGATAAATAAACAGAAAAAAAATCGACCGATAATCCTGATAAAAAATCAATTCTTTACTAGGTATCAGTTCAAAAGTTAACTTAATTAGCCAAAAAAAGAGAAAAATAATTGAAAAAGGAGATAAGAGCCAAAGAGGAAAAAAGAGAACGGTTAAAATAATCCAGACAATTTCAATTGCTAGCCAAGCTAAAATAGTCAAAGTTTTAATGAAAAAACCTATAAAACGAGCAAAAAAATTAAAAAGATGAAGGATAAACCATTTTTTCAGTTCAAAACCCGAAGTTTCTTCCAAAGAAGAATCTCTTTTCCAAGGCCAGAAAAGAGTTAAAAAAAGCATCTTAATCCCCATTAAGTGACTAATAAAAGCCATCATTAAAGTATTGAAACGCCAATAACCGCCAATTCCTTTGCCGAACCGCCAAAGTAAATAAGTCATATTTTCGTTTTATTTTTATCAACCGGTCTGTTAATCTTTAACATATTTTTTTGTTTTTTTCTACTTCTTAAAGCCAATGAAAAAAGCGGAATTTATCCGCTTTGTGGTTTGTTGATGATTTGGTGTAAATAACTTTTCCTAAATAAGTTCTAATGAGAAAAAACTTCTCCTTTTTTGATTTTTGTCCTTAGCTTTTCTAATTTCCGGTTATTCCATTTTATTCCAGGTTCGGAAATTTTTTTCAGAAAGGTGCTTCCCTCGCCATTGCTGGTTATTAGATTCCCAAAGACTGTGTGGAGCGCGTCGTGAAAATTGATAGGATATTCCACGAGATTCTTTTCGTCCCGATATTCCTCTTTGCTGACGTTTTTTAATCTGGAGACAGGAATAATGTGGTGCTTATTTCTTTCTTTTGCTCGACTGCGCTGTTTCTTTCTACCCGATTTTTTTCTACTTCGTCTTTTAACGGTGTTTCTTTCAAGGGAATTTCTGACTTTTTCTTCCACGATAAACCTCCTTGTTGAAGATTGAATAACTGGATAGAAATAAATTTAACCAAAACTTACTTATATCTTCTACTAAAATAAAAGAAATTGTCAATTTTTATTGTTTGAGAAGAGTGATATTTTTACGAGTGAGACCGGAAACGATTGCTGTGGAAGTGCTAATTTTATAAAGATCTTTAGAAATGTTGATGGTGTAATTACCGCCAGCGACAAAAATTTTAGTCGGGTTTTCAATTTGAGGAAAATAGGCAAGACCATTACTATCAGTATTAACAGTTTGAAAAGGAATACCAGTGGCATCGGTTATTTGAACGGCGGCATCAGCTATAGGTGTGACTCCGTCAACCTCTTTAACGGTTACGACCAGAATATTATCCGTTTTTTTACCTAAAGTCAGAGTGACATCGGAGCTCATATTGGGAGAAACTAACCAAGGTTTATTGATCGTCATACTAATAATATCGTAGTCGGCGCTAGTTAAAGTAAAATTGTAAGGTCCTTTGCCAAGATCCGGACTAATCCATTTTCCGTCAGCATCGGTGACCAATCCTGTTTGATTAAAAAAATAAACTGGAACCGGCGCGGAACCGATTGTTGTGCCGATAGTGCGTCCTCCAACCAAAGAGAAAATCAGACCGGACAGATTATTGTTAGCAATATCGATAAAATGAAGATTAAGGTGACCAAAGAGATCAATAACAAAAACTTTGCTGGTTACTTTGCCTTTGATAACTGATAAATGAGTATCAATGGGATTAAAGGTGGTAATAGGATAAGGTGGATAGGTCGCAACCGTCTCGTAGCCATTTTTAGAAACGGTCACTTGGTAGCTGGTGGAAGCAATGGGCGCGCCGGGAAGAGTAAGAGAGCCATTACTGTCGCTTTCTTCGTTGAGATCTATAACGGGGCTAACGGTGGTATTTTTAATATGAAAATTAGCACCGGAAATAGGGTTACCGACTCCATCAACAACATTAAGAATCAAAACGCCCATATTAAGATTAGTTTCTACTTGAGGCGGAGAAATTAAAGTATTTAAGATAACTTCACGATTTTCCATATTAGTTGGCCAATCAACCTTGATTTCCACTTGTTTATAATCAGCGGGAACAGTGTCCGTGGGGGACTTTCCATCGTAAGCATCATCAATATAGCGAACACTGGTGCGAACGGTGAAATCGGTACCATTGTCCGTTTCTGTCTTGCTGGCAACTAAATTTCCGGTAGGGATGCCACCGGAAATGCCAATGGTGGCATATTTCATCGATTTGATAGCTTCAACCTCTTTCTCGGCGATAGTTGTCGCTTGAATTCTTAATCGATTTTGATTGGACATTTTAATACCAAAAGCATAAGAAGCGTAAATTCCCATTGAGAGAATAACCATCAAAAAAATACCGACTAAAGCTTCCAACAACACAAAACCGCTTTTTGTTTTTGACATAGACAAAACTTATCAAACGAAGAAAATTTTCTTTTATAATAAATAATTTTACCGTTAATTTTTGTTTAATCAAAATTAAAAGTTGAGGATTTTTTAAGAATCTTTTTATGATTTTTTAATAGTTACAGGAGTAAAATAATCAATAATTTTCTATTATTGAAGTTGTTAAAAGAATAAACCAACTGACAATGTCTACTTTAGCTAAAATTTGTTTGGTAATTTTTTTATTTTGTTTAGTCTTGGCTATTAGAGAGGCTAAAATTGTTTGTCCCAAAGGAAATATTTGTGAATTGGTGGGGCAAAAAGTCCAAATTGAGGGTCGAGTAATTTCCATTGCTAGCGAGCGAAGAGAACTGACGACAATCGTTTTGAAAGTGGAAAAAATAATTAGGCAAAGCGGGGGTGCTAATATTGATGATAGCGATAAATTTGAAGGAAATATTTTAATCAAGTTTCCTCATACGCAATTTGATTTTTTTTATGGCGATCAAATTATTTTTAAAACTAAATTAAAAGCGCCCGCTCGAGGCTCTCCGGAAGATAACTTTTCGTATGCTCTCTATTTGGCGGGTCAAAATATTTATACAACGGTAGACTATCCGCAAATTTTAGCAGTGAATAAAAACAGCGAGCTATCTTGGTCTGACAATTTGTTTCGTCAAATTTTATTTTTGCGCGAAAAAATTAGGCAGATTGTTAATCATAATTTAAGCGAGCCGGAAGCTTCAATTATGAATGCTATGTTGATTGGCGATCAAACCGGTATCCCTCAGGAAATCAGAAAAGATTTTAGTCGCTCGGGAATTGTTCATATTCTTTCGGTAAGCGGAACTCATATTACTTTATTTCTGGGTTTAATGGTTTTCTTCTGGAGCAAAATATTTTCTCGAAAAAGCTTTATTTTCCTTCTATCAGCCGGAGGGGTGATTTTTTATTTGATTATAACCGGCGCTCCAGCTTGTGCCGTGCGAGCCGGAATTATGGGTCTCTTGGCTTTTTTAGCTGTCTCTTCCGGTTATTTGGCGGATTATAAAACTTTGTTTTGGTTGAGCTTGGCTATTTTATCTATTCTAAACCCGTTAACCTTGTTGTCGGATATCGGTTTTCAACTTTCTTTTTTAGCTATTTGGGGGATGATTTTTATTTCTCCTTTGTTAGAAAAATTCTTTTTTCGAGGTCGAGAAGGCCGATCTTGGAACTTGATGAGAATTTTTTTACTTTCTCTGTCTATTTCTTTAACAACAGGCCCTTTGGTAATGTATTATTTTGGTGTTTTAAGTGTCATTTCTTTTCTGGCCAATATAATTTTATTGCCTCTCTTTGCCATTTTACTACCGGCCGGATTTCTTCTAATCGCATTGGGTTTATTGGAGGAAATCATAATTTGGTTGCATTATTTTTGGCTGATTTTTTTGTGGCAGAAAGCGTTAAATTTTTTGGGTCTTTTTCTTCATTTTATTTTTGGCTTAAATCAAACAATTATCGTTTGGCTTTTGAAATTTCCGCATAGCTTTTGGGAACAACCAATTAAAATTGGTCCGTTAATTTTCTTTTATGCAGGGTTGTTGTTGATTTATCTTGGGGCTAGAAAACACTATTTTACCGGAATTTTACCACGTCAAGCAAAATTTTTTGCCAGTCAAAAATTTTTAAATCAGAAAAATCAAGAAAAATTTCTTTTTCTAAAAATAAGACGGCGTTTTTACTTAAATAAATGGATTGGTTTTTTGCAAAAACTTTTTTTGATTTTAAAAAAAATATTTAAATTATCTTTAAATAAGTTAAACTGGCTTGATAGAGCTTTTGCTTTGGTCGTCGGGGGTTTTTTGCTATTAGCCGGAGCTTATTTTTATAGTTCTTCTCGTCCTTTTAGTTTGACAATGTTAAACGTGGGACAAGGTGACGCTCTTCTTTTGAATTGGCCTTGTTATCACTTACAAATTTTAATTGATGCCGGACCCGGTCGGCAAATTCTTTCAGCGTTGGGACAAAATTTACCTTTTTACGATCGTAAAATTGAAATAACTGTCTTATCTCATCCGCACCAAGATCATTTAGAGGGAATGATAAATTTATTGGATCGTTACACGATAAGTCGTTTCTATTTAGCTTCTTTACCTTCTTTTGACTCACCCGAATTATTGAAAATTTTTTGGGAAAAAATAGCGAAAAAAAATAATTTCAACGGTCATTATCAAGTTCAAATAGTCAAACGCGAGCAGAAAATTATTTTTAGCGAACATAATAATCGGGTGGCGGATTTGCAATTTATTACTCCCTTATTTGATTATACTCAAAATAAAATTAGGGATTTAAATGATCAGAGTGTCATTTTAAAATTAGATTTTCCAGAAAAAGTACTTTTTATGGGTGATGCGACGAAGAAATTGGAAAAAATATTGTTAAGTCCCGCAGGAAAATATTGCAACATACCTCTCGACAGAGCGTCTTTGCGGGCGGACACATTAAAAATAGGTCATCACGGCAGTCGCTTTTCTACTTCCGAGGAATTTTTGGAAGTAGTTGAACCCAAGGAAGCTTTAATTAGCGTCGGTAAAAATTTCTTTGGCCATCCAGCTAAAGAAACCTTGCAAAAATTAAAAAAATACAACGTGGAGATACATCGTTCAGATGGAATTTTACCTTAACGTATTAGCCATAAACCAAGACAAATGGGTGTATATAAGGATCTTCCTACGATTTTTCTTTGCGATAAAGAATGTCGCGGATAGAGTTTATTTCACGAAGGAGATTTTCGTCGAATTTAACCAATTCTTTTATTTTCTTAAAAGAATGCATAATAGTGGAGTGATCTTTCTTAAAAAAATCGCCAATATTAGGAAAGGAAGATCGAGCCTCTTTGCGAATCAAATAAATGGCGATTTGTCGCGGTTTTACAATTTCACTTCGGCGACTGGTGCCAAGTAAGTCTTCAATCCTTAAATTATAAAATTTAGTTACTTTTTTTAAAACAAAGGACATAGTAAGAGCTTTTGTCTGGTTGGCGCTGAGAATGGTAGCCATAACCATTTTAGCGTTTTTGAGATTAAATTCCCAATTTTGCAGGTCGCAAGTAGCGATAAATTTATTTAAGGCTCCTTCGAGTTCGCGAATATTATTTTGAATATTGGAAGCGATATAGCCCAAAACATCCTGATTTAATTCTTTACCTTGATTACGAGCTTTGATATCCAAGATAGCCATGCGAGTTTCCAAATCGGGTTGGGATATGTCGGCCATCATGCCGCCTTCAAAGCGCGAGCAGAGACGGTCTTCCAGATCGTGAATTTCACGCGGGGGACGATCACTGCAAAGAACAATTTGCTTACCGGTTTGATGGAGAGTATTATAAATGTGAAAAAATTCTTCTTGGCTTTTTTGCTTGCCACCTAGAAATTGAATGTCGTCAATCAAAAAAGCGTCTATTTTTCGGTATTTTTCTTTAAAATCGACAACTTCTTTTTTACGGATGGAGTTAACCAACTCATTGGCAAAATTTTCAGCGCTGGTGTATTTGATTTTAGCTCCTCGATTACGGTTTAGTACTTCATTACCGATGGCTTGAAGTAAATGAGTTTTGCCCAAACCCACCCCGCCATAAATAAAAAGAGGATTGTATTTATTTCCCGGATCATCGGCGACGGCTCGAGCGGCTGCTTCAGCTAAAGCGTTGTTGCTGCCAATAACAAAAGTTTCGAAAGTATATTTGGGACTGAGGCCGGTTCGCTCACGAGCCGAAAAACGATGACCATCTAAATTATTTTTAATTTCTAGAATTTTAATACCGCTGGATTTACCTCTGGCCGATTGATTAACCGAGTCTAGAGCTTTTTGAGCCACTAAGCTTTCTTTGCTCGCGCCGATGTTTCCACCGATAATATACTGAACTTCTTTGACATTAGTGCAAAAACCTTTAAGAGAGCTGAGAATCTGCTTGTTATATTTTTTTTCTAACCACTGCCGGCTAAACTCGCTGGGAACTCGAATTAAGGCGATTTCTCCTTCAATAGAAATAATCTTGGTATTACTTAGCCAAGTGGTAAAACAAGCGCGGCCGACAGAGAGTTCCATATCTCCAAGAACAGCTTGCCAAATTTTGTCGAGGGTGATTTGATCGGGCATAATAATAAAAGGTAATTTAAATGATAACTATCTGCGAATTGAGCGCCAGTCGCCGTATTTGATTTTTTTCAATTTGGCTTCTGACTCTTTGACAGAAGTTTCGAGGCGACGTTGAACGATTCTTTTTTCCATTTCTTCACCTTTGTGGCTACGTAATTCAAAGCGATAACGATGCAAATTTTTTTCAATTCTTTTCATTTTGAGATCCAATTCGAGATAATCATTTTCTAGAATATCAATTTCCTTTTCTTCGGACCGAATTTTATTTTCCAGTTCGCCAATTTCGCGATTAATAATGGTTAAATCTCTTTTACCCTGAACAAATTCGGCGTCGTAATAGCGCAAAAGGTTTTCTCTTTTGATTCGATCTTCCCTTCTTTCTTGGTTGGAAGCGTCTTGCTCTTGCCTCTCCAAGTCAGGTGTTTCTATTTTTTGATTGACTTGTAGCGGCGCTGAATTAACTATTTTACTGAAATCGGTGACAGGTCGATTCAGAGGTTGTAACGGATTTTGGTTTCCGAGCAAAGGAGAACTGTCGAGATTATTTTCCATTTTGATTTTTTATTTTGAGATAAAAACAGTTTAAAAACGTAGTTCTATTACGTTTTTTTAGCTTTTGAAAGCAAAAATATGAAAATTATATTTTTGCTTTTTTAGTTTAAACGAAAAAAATCAAACAGCAAAGTTTTCCACAGGAGAGGACAAAACTTTCGCTTCCCACTCTTCCATTTCCCCATTATCTTTTTCGTGATCAAAGCCGATTAAATGCAGATAGCCGTGGAAAAAGAGTTTTTCGAGATCGCGAAAATTGTCTTTGGCTAGCCAATCGTAGTTAAGATAAATTTCCCCTAATAATTTCGGATCTCTCAAATGGGGACTTTTTTGTTTGTTATCTATTTCAGCGAAACTTAAAACATCGGTAGTTTTATTTCGCTGGCGATATTCGCGATTAATTTGCTGAATTTTTTCTTGGTCAGCTAAAATGAGGTTAACTTGTCTTGAAATATCTTCCGCTTTAGCTAATTTGTGAGCCAAAGCAAAAACCGTTACTTTACTAAAAGCTTTTTGGAGAATAATTTTAACTTTTTTTTGATTAGCTAAAGGTATTTTTTTAATTTCCCAGAAAATAGTAAGCATAGACGCAAAACTTAAAAAGCTCTACGTTGGTAAATTTTGCCTTTACGAAAATGTTCTTCGCCTAGTTTGCCAAGTTTAGCCAATTTCTCGTATTCTTTGTGCTTCTCTACTCGATAAAGAGCGCGAATTCGTTTTTCTCGTTTCGTAAAATCTTTTTTAAAAAAACGTTCCTTACGAGTACGCATGCCAATACCGCTTGATTGCCACCGGCGGCTAAAGCGTCGGAGCAGATTTTCGGAATTTTCATTTTCTCGGCGTCTAACTTCCACCATAAAATAACCTTCCTTTCTAAAATTGGATAATTATTATCAAACCAAAAAAGCAGATATTAAATATCAAGCTCTTTTGGAAAAATTAGCATGTTTCTTTAAATTTGCCAACTCCAACCGGTTAAAAATTTTTTTGCTTCTAAATTTAGTTTATTAACCCAATCGTTGCTTTGATCAAGATAATAAAGCGCCCCCAAAACGATTAAGCAAAAAAGACTGGTAAGCATCACAGTTCTTAAATGGCTGATAATTTCTTTTCTTTTTTTGTCTGTTTCTGTACCAACTTTTTTGATCGGACTAATAACAATTTGTTTGTTGCTGGCGTTCGTTGAATTTTCCGTTTTTTGAGCAACGGAAACAACTTTATTTAGCGTATTTTTTCTTAGCGTTGAAATATTCTCGTCGGGATTGATTTTACGAGAAAGTTTTAATCTGCCGGCTTTAACTAATTTACGAAATTTGCGACTAAGTTTGCGATTCGATTTTTTTTGTTTCATAAAGTAAATTTATTGGCTAATCACTTGATCAATAAGCCCGTATTTTTTGGCTTCTTCGGCGGACATATAAAAATCTCGATCGGTGTCCTTTTCGATTTTACTTTTAGGTTGCTCCGTATGTTTGACTAAGATTTGATTGATTTTATCCTTAATTTTAAGGATATGACGAGCGGAAATTTCAATGTCGGTGGCTTGTCCCTCTGCTC
>JAJYBC010000043.1 GCA_021779255.1 bacterium
CGTATTTTTTTTCTTTTTTCCGAGAGAAACAACTACTTTTCCGTCCGGTTTGTTATAATCAACCGCATTTTTAATTAAATTGGCAACCAATCTTTTTAAATAGTCTTCTTTTCCTTTTACAAAAATTTCCGACTGAACATCTCTAACAAAGCTTACGTCTTTTTCCTTGGCATAAATATTCATCGAATCCAATTGTTTTTCTATTATTCTACTAAGATTTACTCTGGCTGGTTCCTCATTATTAAAACTTTCCGAACGAGCTAAAAACAAAAGATCGTTGGTTAAATTACTGAGAAAATTTATTTCTTCCAAGGAATCATGGGCAAATTTTACGTATTCCTTCCTGTTTGAATCAGTAAGCAGAAAAGCTTCCGTGCCTGTTTTTAAGACGGTTAGAGGTGTTCGGAGCTCATGGGCGGCATCCGCCACAAATTTTTTTTGCTTTTCAAAAACCGTTTCAATTGGTTTTAGCGTTCTACCCGCTAGATGATAACTAAGCCCAACCACAAAAAGAACAATTACTCCGTCTGCCACCAAAAGAACGGCTTGCAACTGATTTTTGGCTTTTTGGATAATTTGTAGTTCAATATTTTGATTTTCTTCTTGATCAACGCCCTCGTATTCCAAATTATTTGAAATATTCGTAGCAAAAAGACTGTAAATGATCAAATTAAAAATTAGTAAAACAAAAAAGACTCCGAAAGTATAATAAACTGTCAGTTTTAAACGTGCCCGAGAAAACTGATTATTCTTCCATTTGATAACCGATTCCGCGAATCGTTTTGATATATTTTTCACTTTTATCATCTAATTTTCGACGTAATTGCTTAATATAGACATCCACGATATTAGAAAAAGAATCAAAAGCAAAATCCCAACAGTGTTCTAAAATTTGCTCCCGACCAAGAACTTGCCCCTTATTTCTAACCAAATATTCTAAAACGGCATACTCTTTGAGAGTAAGCTGCAACTCTATTTCACCCTTTTTTATCGCGTGTTTGGAATTATCGACAATCAAATCTTGCGCTTGTAAAATTTCAGCGGTTTTTTCCTTTGGCCGGCGAAGGAGAGCTCTTATTCTGGCTAAAAGTTCGGCAAGCTCGAAGGGCTTTGTCAGATAATCATCCGCCCCGCTATCCAAACCCTTTACTTTGTCATCGATTTCCTCTCTAGCGGTTAACAAAATAATCGGCAAATTAACATTGTGTTTTCTTAAATTTTTGCAAACCGTAAAGCCATCTTTTTGGGGCAACATTATATCAAGTATAAGAAGATCATACTCGCCAAGAAGCGCCCTTCTTTCTCCCGTTTCACCATCATAAACACAATCAACACAATAGCTCTCTTGTTTCAGAGCTTTTTCGATATAACCCGCCAATTTCTGATTATCTTCAACAATGAGTATTTTCATAACAACTTCATTGTAAACGATTATTATGAAAATCAAATGAAAATTAAATAGCATTTCTATTAGCCGTTTTAAGGCAATTAAAACGGCCTAAGAAAACTATTTCGCTTGAATAGCGATTTTTTATGCTTGGCTAAACGTTTCTCTTATCAGATCAGCCAGTTCTGAAAATTTTTCCTCATTAAAATGTCCTTTATTCTCAAAAATCAAAAACTCAGCACTTGGCAGTGATTTTTGATACTTTTCTAATTGTTCAAAAGGAACACACGGATCGTCTTTACTGTGCAGAAAAAACATTTTTCCGGCTTGAGCTGAAAAACCTGAAATATCTTCAGGCAAAGCAAAATCAGCCAAAGATTCTTCTTCCAATTCACTGTCAAAAGGCGCTCCCAGAAGAAAAGTGGCTTTGATTTTTTTGTCGATTTTGTTCTCCGACAGATACTTAACCAAAAATATTCCTCCCAAAGAATGACCGATCAAAATTATCTCTTCATCTAAAACGGTCAAAATATTTTCAAACCAAACTTTCCACTCATTGTAACGAGCATTAGTCGAATTAGGCATCTTGGGGGTCAACATAAGATAGCTTTCTCCCAAATCTTTCGCCAAATTCCGGCTCCAATAATCATGTGGAGTTATCCGATCCAACTCAATTTTCTTGTTTTTTAAGTAACTAAGACACTCCTCTTCGTTTTTAAAAGTCATCCCCCCATGGATCATTAGGATTTGTTGTGGCATAGAAATTGATTATTTTAAATGTTTCTTAGATTTCTGTTTTGGTAAGTAATTTTTATCAGAGATTATCGATTTACCAATTTCTTTTTCTAATTCTTTTCTAGCATTTCCAGCTATTTTCCCTCCTATTTTGGCATCTAATTTGAGTTTTGACACTCCTTTGGAACCTTTTACGCGATGAATTTCAGTGGTTGACTTTTCTCCGAGTATAGTAAAAATAAGTTCAAAATCATTTTAATTTATAAAGCAATCTTGTTCTTTTAGTTGCCAGTTCAGGATTCTCAATTTCCTGTACGCGTTCATAACCCACTTTGGCCAGCCATCGTTTGAATGGCTCAGCTTTGGGTGAGGGAATGAATTGAATAATCCGAAAAATACCTTCAGTGTTGGCACAATTTATTTTTTGCAAACCGCCTTCCGTTGGAACTTTAAGGGGGGTGGCAATTTGCCCCACCCTTTGGAAAGCTCTTTATCTCGACGGCGCATATCTTTGATATACCCCTCTGGTTGGACGGAATCAGTCAATGCTTCAATAACATCATTTATCACAAACCACCATTCATTTTGAAAAAGTGTTTTCCTGATTTTCCTGCCTCGAAACAAGGCAATTTTGGCTGTTTTCATGAGTTCCCCGATTAAGTTAATTATTTTAATCTCAGGCTAGCATGGCAAAGATAAAATTTTGTAAGAATAAAGCCTCAGAGTTCGGCTTTCTGGGGTTTTTTCTTTTTACTCTTACTAGCTAACTTAATCGCACTACTAGCAAACGCATCGAAATCCACATCTGCTTTACTTGGTTTCTTTAAGCTTTTTTGGTAAAAAATATCATATTCTTTTTCTGCTAATTCTTTTGCTAACTCATGAGAAATTTTGCCAGCGTCCTTTAAAATATCTTTTCTATTAATCTGCAGGAATTCATTAAGTCTTTCTATCCAGTCTTTCATATACATTGGCACTCTCTGCATTGCCTGTCCCTCGGCAAATACGAGATATTGCTCAACAAGGTTGTTCAAAACAAGGAGCTCTTGTTCGTTTAAATAATTTTTGGCGATTATCGCTTCTTCTTTCGTTGGCCGGCTACCACGCCAATTTGTCATTCCCGCATTCGGTTTTTTGCCATCTGCTCTGGTGGCGATTATTTCCGCTGCCGTGTTCCCTGTAATTGCATAATGAACTTTATTTTGAACGGTTTTAAAAAATAGGATGCTTTGTTTGTCAGTCGGGTCATAATCAACGCTCGTGGCGTAAATAGCAGTGATTTTTCTGTAAAATCTTTTTTCCGAAGTACGAATGTCTGCGATCCTTCGCGTTAATTCCTCAAAATAATCGAAGGGTAAATCGGGATTTTTTAAGCGCTCGTCATCCAAAACAAAACCTTTAATAATATATTCACGCAAACGAACTGTGGCCCATTGTCGAAATGCAGTAGCAATATTACTCTTAACACGATAACCAAGGGAGATAATCAGATCTAAATTGTAGTAGCTTATAATATAGTTTTTACCATCCGAGGCAGTTGTCAAGAAATCCTTTACAACTGAATTTGGCTGTAATTCTCCATCTTCAAAGATATTTTTAATATGCTGACTAACATTTTGCTTCGTAGTCTGAAAAAGTTCCGCTAAAGCATTTTGAGCGAGCCAAACGGTTTCGTCTTCAAAGCGGACATCTATCTTTGTTTGTCCGTCTTCGGTTTTATAAATAATGATTTGCGATTTTTGACTATCTTTTTTCATAATTTTTTGAGATTAAGTTAATTATTTTAATCTCAGCGAGTGGTATGTTCCAAAATGGAAACAACCACTTTTTCATCTAACTCTTGCTCTTTAAAGATATTTTTAAGGTGTTTGGAAATAGCAGGAGTATTTACTTCAAAAAGCTCCGCTATCTTTTTTTGCGTTAGCCAGAGCGTTTCGTTCTGAAAAAAAACATCAATATTCACTTTCCCAGTAGATGTCTGAAAAATTACAAAATTGCTAAATTTCTCTACTCCCGCTTTGGCAACTTGTATATTTTTAGTCATATTTTTGAGAAGTTAACTTTTAATATTATCCCCAAACAATCACACCCTCATCCTACACCCAATCTTCAATTAAATAAAACCCTCTTTCGCAGTAAGACTGAGAAAGAGGGCAAGTTTAGTTAGTGAATGTCCATACTTTCATTGAAGGATGCGGGGGTGTTTTTTCCTGCAAAAACAGAACTTGCGGAATCCCTTTGCTTGCATGCTCTCCTATTTTCAATAAGTGTCCGGCATACCAGTACTGCTTTTGAGAAACACCGCTACAAACGCCGTACCGCAGGGAATGAATGTGAAACAAATAATCTTGCTCGTTTCCAAATTCTCCCGCTCCGTTGTAAAGAACTAAATCCCCAACGTTATACAATGGTTTTTTCATAAAAAACCTCCTTTGAAGTAGTTTTCTTTGAGTCTCTTTCGATAAAATGTTTAAAATACTGTGTCTACTTTATGGGGTACAGATCAATAGCGGTGTTTTTTGAACGAAGTTCGAATTTTTTTTGAGCAAAACCCCCAATAAGGAAGCCAGCCCCGCCGTCGCTCGGAAACCTCGCCACCCCGCAAAAAAGTTTTCTTCACATTTTTTAATTTGCGCGCGCCGATTTTTTTCTTCTAAAAGGAAAAGAAAACTTTTGTGCGGGGTTCTGCTCTTAACGAGCAGGACGGCGGGGCTGTCCACAATTTGATTTCGCTCGGGCGTGGCGGAATTCCCCCCAAACCCCCCTTCCGCCACGCCCTCGCGGGGACGATTCTTTTTTTCGGCGGAATTTGAGGCTGTATTTTGCAAAGCAAAATGCGCCACCGAAAGAGATGTTGCCCTTGACCCACCCAACCCATTCGCGGGCAACGCTAAGGAACTCCCTAATTTTGTTTGACTAAATGCTAAAAATTTCATATACTAACTATAAATAATTGATGTTATTAATACTATACAACTATAATAGTAAAACTATACGAATATGTCAAACGAAAAATCCACAATTGGCGAGAATATAAAGAAATACCGAAACAAGCTCGGCATTTCGCAGGATCAGCTTTCAAAGAAAGCGGATTTGGCTTTTCATACGATTGCCAAAATTGAAGCTGGCTCTACTCCCAACCCGACCATTGATACAGTTAAAAAAATTGCGGACGCGCTTGGCGTTTCGCTTGATGTTTTAATGAAATAAATTTTATGGCTAGAACATCCTCAATCAAAAATCTAAAAAAAGCAAGGAAAGCAAAGAATGATGAGTTTTATACTCAGTACATTGATATTCAAAAAGAGATTGAAAAATATTTAGATTATAATCCTAATACTTTTCGTAGCAAGGCAGTGTATTGCAACTGCGATGATCCGTTTGAAAGCAATTTTTTTCGTTATTTCGTGCTGAATTTTAACAAACTAGGATTGAAACAGCTTATCACCACCAGCTACAAACCTTCGCCCGTTGCCAACACCCAACTGCAACTGTTTGGTAATGACAAAACTCTTCCGAAATCAAAAGGCCGACCCAAGATAACCGCCAACAAATTTATTATTAACGAAGTGCACGACATAGACGAAGACGGAGAATTCAACTTAAAAGATGTTTCCAAGCAATTAAAAGCAAACAAGCACAATGAATGGACGCCACTAGAGGGCGACGGCGATTTTCGTAGCGATGAATGTATTAGTTTGCTTAAACAATCCGACATTGTGGTAACAAATCCGCCGTTCAGTCTGTTTCGCGA
>JAJYBC010000011.1:0-5259 GCA_021779255.1 bacterium
AATGTTTCAATGTCGTGATTTATTAAATTGATACGACAGGGGCGGGTCGCGACCCGCCCGTACACAGGATTTTGATGCAAATATTGTTTAAAAATTTAGAAATTAATTTTATTTTATGTATTTTCAAGAAGATTATCAAAAAATCAAAGCAGAGCTCGAAGAGGTGGAAAAACAGTTGAGCAGTCAGTCTGTGGCTTTAGATTTGGAAAAGATGCGCGATTTTTCTCGTCGTTACAGCGAATTAAAAGAATTAATGGAGAAAATTGAAGAACTTTGGCTATTGGAAAAAAATAAACAGGAAAGTCAAGAATTGGCTGACCAAGAATCAGATGAAGAAATGAAAGATTTTTTATTAGAAGAAGTGTTAAATTCAACGGAAAAAATAGTTTCTTTGGAGAGAAAAATTAGTCGTCTTTTGTTGCCTCCCGATCCAAACGATACGAGAAGCGCTTTTCTGGAAATTCGTTCCGGAGCCGGCGGAGAAGAGGCGGCTTTGTTCGCGGCTGAACTTTTTCGTTCTTACGCTCTGTATGCTCAATTGAAAAATTGGAAGGTGGAAATTGTCAGTCAAAATATTAGTGATTTAGGAGGAGCCAAGGAAATAGTGGCCTTTATAGCCGGTAGAAATGTTTACGGTACGCTTAAAAACGAATCGGGAGTTCACCGAGTTCAGCGAGTTCCCGAAACGGAAAAAAATGGTCGAATCCACACTTCAACCATCACGGTAGCAGTTTTGCCGGAAGCGGAAAAAGCGGAAATAGCTATCAACCCCAGTGATATTCGAGTTGATGTTTTTCGATCTTCTGGACCGGGGGGACAAAGCGTTAATACGACTGATTCAGCTGTGCGGATTACCCATTTGCCGACCGGTCTAGTAGTCTCTTGTCAAGATCAAAAATCGCAACATAAAAATAAAGATAAGGCTTTGCAAGTTTTGAGCGCGCGTCTTTTGGCGTTCGAAGAAGAAAAAAAACACAGAGAAATAAGCGACTTGCGTTCCTCTCAAGTGGGAACGGGCGATCGAAGCGAAAAAATTCGAACTTATAACTATCCTCAAAATCGAATAACTGATCATCGATTGAAAAAAAGTTGGCACAACTTGGAAGAAATTATGCAAGGAAAGATCGGAGAAGTAGTGGAGGAAGGGTAAAAATTTTAAATTTCCAATTTTCAACATAAGCACCCATTTTTGTAGATATAAATTTTCAAAATAAAAATTACCTACTTTTTATAACCCTAAGTTTCCTTTTAGCTTTTGATTTAAAACACTACCCTCTTGCGACATTTGCTGGCTGGCGTTAGAAGCGGCTTCGGCGGGAGTAACTCTCCTGTCGACAATGGAATTAATAGCATCTTCCAATATTTTATCGTTACGAGCGTTGTCGGCTTGAAGATAACTGGTAGAATAGAGGGCTTGATCGGCAAAAACGCCCAACCAAGGATCGTCTTTTTGCTTGTTAATCAAGTCTAAACGGGCGGAAACTCGACCAGTTTTTTGAGCGTAAACATCTGCTTGGGGTTGCTCGGTCAAGAATTCCAAAAAGTTCCAACACTCGATAGCTTTTTGGTCGATAACATCTTTGCGAGAAACGGCTAAACCCCAATAGGAAGCCAGATTCATCGGCTTGGTAATATCTTCTTTAATTCTGGGTAAATAAGCAATACCCATATTGAGATTCGGGGCTTTATCTTGAATATTTTTTATCTGATAAGAATAGTGTATCATCATGCCGACTTTGCCGGCGGTAAAAGCGTCGATCGATTGCCATTGAGAAGGATTCCAAGTGTAAGCTGATTGATTACGATCGGAAAATTTGGTGAAAAAAGATAAGGCGTATTCTCCCGGAGAAAAATAATTGCCATCGCTACTGGCGATGCGACTGTCGAATACGGCTTCAAAATCGTTATTCACGATGGGACTTCCCATTTGCATCATCAGAGTGGCTAAAATATCGGGAGAACGGTTAACGTTACTTCCATAACCGATGGCGGCTCCGGCGCGTAAAATGTTGCCGGTGCTGTCAATTTTAGCCATTTTAGAAGCATAAGATTCAAAACTGGCCGAATAAGAATTAAATTGTTGCCAAGTCCAGTTTTTGGGTGGAGGAGTGAGACCGACGAGATTAAAAAAATCTCGGTTATAAAAAACGGCCAAATTGTCGTTATAAAGAGGCACGGCGTAGATTTTTTCTAAACCGTCGTTATCTTTAAAAACAAAATCTTTTTTGGCCACCGGAACGAAAGTATCACCGAAAGTGCGAATGTTAAGAGGTACTTTATTTTGTTTACTTTTTTCCAATTCGGCGTTCACAGCGTCAAGAGTTAACATTTTATCTTTTTGGGAAGGAATCCAAGTATTGTTAACCATAAAAATATCAGGTCCATTGCCAGAAGCCAAGCCCTGAGTAACTTCTCGAATATAGTCAAGACATTCGTTTTCTTTGCAAGGAAGCTTAACATATTCAATATCCTTAACGTTTTTGTGAATTTTTTTAAATTCGGCAATAGCGTTGGTATAAGCTTCTGGCTCATCATTAACTCCCCAGATGGTAATCTTGCTAACAGTGGGAGTCGGAGCGGTTTGGAAAATATTGCAACCAATCAGATAATAACCGCCGACAATAAGTACAATAAAGCCAGCCAAACCAAACAAAATTACTTTAAGATAGCTTTTGTCCATTTTTATATTTTAATTTTCAATTTCAATTTCTATTTTTCTTCTACCGCAACCGTGATACTTTTTTTAACTCTGCCATCAAATCTTTTCTTTTGACGTCGGATAAATTTAACCACACCCGTTTTGAGAGCATAAAGAGTATCGTCTTGACCAACTTTAACATTTTTCCCCGCTCGATATTTGCTGCCTCTTTGACGGATGATTACATTGCCAGCCGAGACGGCTTGGTCGCCAAAAATTTTAACACCCAGTCTTTTAGAAATACTGTCTCTGCCTAATCGAGTAGATCCGCCCGCTTTTCTATGAGCCATAACAAAAAATTATTATTTTAATAAGATTAATTTAATATAAAAAAATAATAATAGCAAAAAATCTTTTGGTTATTTTATTTTTTCCCTTTATGATATCTTTATGAATAAAAGTTATTCTCGATTAGACAGAGTCAATGCTCTGCTTTTGCAAGAGTTTTCCGATTTACTGAATAAAGAAGTTTTTGTTGAAGGAGAGGATCTTTTGATTACTTTTACAAAAGTGGTAACAAGCCCTGATTTAAAGCAATCTAGGGTCTACTTTACGGTTTTTCCCGACGGAAAAGAAAAAAAAGCTGAGATTTTCTTGAATAAAAAAAGAGGCAAATGGCAAAAAATATTAAGCGGTAGACTTTCTCTTAAATATTTTCCTTGTCCCAAATTTCTACCGGACAAAGGGATGGCTAATTTGGTGGAAGTGGAAAAAATATTAAGTCAGCTGGAAAAAAGTTAAAAAATAAAAAAGAATAATGCTTAAGTTTTTGAATCTTTACCATTCGAAAGTCCAAAGTTCTTGGGGGTTACACATTACAGCCAGACACCTGAGAGGTTTACTGATTCAGAAAAAAAATAAAAATTGGAGTATTAAAACGATTGGTAAAATTGATTTACCTCAGGATTTGATTAAAAACGGTATAATTAAAGATTCGAAAATTTTCGGAGAGTGTCTCTCTCAAATGAGAAAAAAGGCTCTACCTTATCCTCTCCGCAGCCGACATTTAATAGTCAATTTGCAAGAAGAATTTGTTTTTTCTCGAATCGTGGAGATGCCCAATTTGAATTTTCAAGAAATGAATGAAGCGATCAAATGGGAAGCGGAGAGTAATGTTCCTTTACCGATCGACAAAGTTTATTTGAATTGGGAAATTGCTTCAAATAAAGAGAATAATAAAGGTAAAGTTCAAGTTTTTCTTTCGGCGACACCGCGTAATATTGTGGATGAATTGCTTAGAAATTTAAAGATGAATCAAATAGAACCTTTGGTGGTGGAATCGGAATCGGCTGCATTGGTACGAGGTTTAGTTTGGGGTGGCTCAATTATTCCCGAGGAAACTCCAGTTTTGATTTTGAATTTGAAAGAGTATTATTCTCATATTGTAGTTTTTGATAATCAAGTGGTCAGATTAAGCACTAATTCTGATAATTCCAGTAAAAATTTTGATTTTGCCATCGCCGATGCTTTCAAAATCTCCGAAATCGAAGCGGAAAAATTTCGCCAAAAAATAGGTTGGAATTTGCAAGAAGAATTGGGTCGAAAACTGGCCGATGCCACCACCAGTGCTTTTTTATCACTCAAAAAAGAGATAAATAGTGCTATTTCTTTTTACGCCGGTCAGAATAACAAAGAAATCAAAAAAATTCTGTTGACGGGTGAAAAAAAATCCAAATGGTTGGGTTTTGATCGTTATTTGGAACAAGAAATCGGTTTGCCGACTACTTGGCAAAAAGATTGGGATGAACAGATTTGGCCACCGAAATCTCCTTTTCTCGATTATGACGATGATGATGAATACAATATCTGTATCGGTTTGGCTTTGCGTAAAATAGAGGAAATTTAAAATTATAAAAAAGACCAATGTGGAGACAAATTGTCAAAAAAAACGATAAAACGGTTATCTCTCCTAATCTTATTTCACCGGAAGAAAAAGATTTTATTTGTATTGACGTTATCGGAGATACCATCAAAAGAATTTTGTTGGTGAGCTTAATATCACTGGTTGTTTTTTGGTTGGTCGGAGGAGTGCTTTTTTTGAGAATTCAGCAAGAAGAAAAAACGGTGGCCGGTAAAGCTCAAGAAATTGATCCGGAAAAAGCCAAAGAAATCAATTCGATAAGTCGGGAGCTTAAAGAGACTAAGACTTTAGAATCGAAGGTTGTTAGCTATATAAAAAACAGTTATTCTTGGAGCCAATTTTTGGCGGAGTTGGATAAAAATATTCCTCAGGGTGTAATAATTAACAAAATAGAACCTAATACGGCTAAACCAGGGTGGATGGTTCTCCGAGGTGTAGCCAAAGAGAGGACTAACTTTTTAGATTTAAAAAGTAACTTAGAAAAATCAAATCTTTGTGAAAAAGTTGAGTCGCCTATCTCCAATATTGTTTCGGCTCAATCTTTTGAATTCGAAGTAAACATTTTACTTCGCGATTGGAAACCGATTTGGGCTAAAAAATATCCAGCTCCAAAAAATCAAGATCAACCACTGTCCTAAAGTTAGATTGGCAAATCTCTCGTCCCCTCCCACTTTGACGCCAGCTCGTAAAAAATCTAAGC
>JAJYBC010000011.1:5269-23366 GCA_021779255.1 bacterium
AAAAAGAAAAAAAGAATAGCTAAGCAGCGAAATCCAAAAAAGTTGACGAGGCTTTATCCTTTTGGCCAACTTAGTTAAAATTCCAATAATTAACAAAAGACCCAAAGCTTCGTATAGGGCTGGTTGGTGGTCAAAATTAAAGTTGCCGATACGACCGGTTACACCTGGATGGTCTTTAATTAAGAAACATCCGATTCGACCACAAAAAAGACCAACCAACCAAGCGGGAACAAAGAAAGAGGCAAAAAGCCAAAAATCATTTTTTGTTTTCAAACTCCAAAAGTATCCGGCCAAAAGAGCTCCGGTAACTCCTCCGAAAAAAGAAAAACCACCCTGCCAAATTTGCAAGATAGCTATTAAATTATTCGAATAATACGGCCAATTTTCCCAGATAGAGAGAGATCGAGAACCAATAAAAATAGCAATTATTAATATAAAAAATAATTTATCGATTTTGGTAGAGACGTCCAAATTGAGTATCTCTACCTTGTGTTTTACCAAATAGAAGGCACAAAGAATACCTGTCATAACCATTAAGCCCCAAACGTGCAAATAAACCGGCCCAATCCAAAAACCTTCAAATCCGTCGTGATTATTTAAAATCCATTCAATCATAAATTTGTAAAAATTAAAATTTGAAATTATTTTTAGAAGAAGACATTTTCCGCCCAACGCAGTTAATTTAATTTTAGAAAAATTTGTTTAAAAATTTCTCGCGACAAAAGTTATAGTAAAGTGCAATGTTTAATACCCTATTTTAACAAATAAATATTTTTATGAAAAAAAAAGAGACAATTAAACAAACAATAGATTTTTTGATCGGTTTTTTGAGCGGAATTGCCGCTTTTATGACAATGATTTTTTTGGAAGGTTTTTTGGCTATTTTTACTCATTCTTTCCTTTATCTCTCTAAGGGCAGTTTGTCGGCCTTGTTGTTTCTGTTAATCCCAGCCGGCATCGAAGAAGGCCTCAAAATCAGTTTGTCTTGGAATCTTTGGCAAAGGCGGAAAAATATAGCAACCATTATCGGCTTAGGACTGGGCGTTGGATTTTCCGAAGCTTTAATTGCCAAAGGAACAATCAATTGGACGATTTTAACGAGTGAGCTGCTCTATTTGCATCTGATTTTTCTTTTGGGCGGTTTTCTTTTGGCACAATATATGGCCAAAGGGAATAATCGAAAAATGATTTTATGGTGGCTTTCGGTCAGCATTCTGCTTCATTGGGGTTATAACGCTTTTCAATTTACCAGCTAACAAATTAATTTAAATAAATGAGCAGTGATTTTCTGG
Source organism: bacterium (assembly GCA_021779255.1). Classification (GTDB taxonomy): domain Bacteria; phylum Patescibacteriota; class Minisyncoccia; order CAIUEV01; family CAIUEV01; genus JAJYBC01. The sequence continues at coordinate 6,562 of JAJYBC010000011.1, forward strand.
AGATTTTTCTGGGCAGTGATGGACGAGCTAGATTGGTTAAATTTTTTATTTTAAATCCGGTAACTAAAATTTCAGTACAAGAATTAAAAGAAAAATTGCGGATTGATGAAAGAACGATAAAACGAGAGCTGGAAAGTCTCACTAAAATAGGGTTAGTCAGTCGGCGTAAATCTTTAAGTAAATTGGTTTTTTCTCTTGAGAAAAATAATTTATTTTATCCGGAGATTAAGAAAATGGTTAACAAATGCACCATTTTCCCCCAGCTAAAATCGTTGGATCGCATTGCTAAAGCTGGGCACGTTAAATTAGTTTTGATTACGGGGGTTTTGGCCAATAATTTAAAAACTCGCGCTGATGTTTTAGTTGTCGGTGACGCTATTAGTAAAAGACGTTTGAGCGAAGTATTAAAGGAACTGGAAGCGGAAATTGGCAAAGAGTTGCGTTTTGCCACGCTTTCCTTGGAGGAATATAATTATCGACTTAATATGTACGATAAATTTATTCGAGAATTTTTCGAAGGACCGCACAAAATCATTTTCAACCGTCTGGGTGAAAAAGGCATTCCGGTGCTGCATCGGAAGGATAATAATCGATAAAATTAGAAGGAAAATATTATCCAAAAACTTTAGACATTTCTGTTTTTAAAAGAAATAAAATTATAATTTAGGGTGGCTAAAATTATTGGCATAGTTGATTTAAATTTAATAAAAGGTTGCAAACAGCAATCATTAACTTTTTAGCAGCTGGCAATGCTAGCTTGCTTTAACCAGAATCATCTTAAAATGACTATTAAAATTTACTTTCTGCATGGGAACGATTCTTTCACTCGCAAAAGAAGAAAATTAGCTTTACTGAAAGAAATCAGTGAACGAATTGGTTCCAATCGCATCTCTAAATTTAATTTGGATTCGGTCGATTTTTCTAAAGTTGAAAATCAACTCCGTCAAAAGTTAATCGGAAGCAGTCTTTTTGCAGAAAAAGAAATCGTATCGGTTAATCTTTTGGCAGAAACACTCAATCGTCGGAGCGCAATATCGTCACACTCTTCTGTCAAGGATAATCAAATATTTTACAAACAATTGGAGAAGTTTTGGAAAATTAATTTACCTCAATTGGCAGAACATATCTATTTGATCATTGAAGCTCCTAAAAAGTGGTTGGTTAGCAGTTATTTGATTAAAAACTTTAGTCAAAGTTCGGAAAGTCAGGTTGAAGTTTTTCAGTTGCCTCCGGTCAAGAAAAAATGGGACAAAAAGAATAATTTGCTGGATTTTGCCAGAAAATTAGCAAAAGAAAAAGGGCTTATTTTGGATTGGGCTATCCTAAATCAGCTAGTGGAAAAAAGCGAGGGCGATCTTTGGTTTTTAGCCTCCGCTATTGATCAAATTGATCTTTTTTCTCGTTCTCGCGCCGGTAAAATTCAGCCGGAAGAAATCGAGGCAATGCTAAATTTAGGTGAAGAAAAAAATATCTTTATGCTCTTTGACGCTATGGGGGAAGGTGATAAACGCAAGGTCTTTACTCTTTTATATGAAATCGGTCATCGTAATAGTTTGATTCCGGAAAAAGAAATCCCCGCCATTTTGGGTTTTGTAAGTTTGATGGCTAGACAGCTAAAACAAATGCTAGCGGTTAAAGAAGGAGCCAGTCAATCCGAAGCGCAAAAAGATTGGGGTCTTAGCCCTTTTTTCTACAATAAAGTTCGTCTTCACGCTTCTTTTTTTTCTCTTGATTTTCTGAAAAAAGCTTTTTTAGAATTGGTGAAAGTCCAAGAAAACGCCAAAAGGGGACTCTATAGTCCCCTTTGGCTGGTCGATTTTTTTGTGATTTACCTTATTTATCCGATCTCAAAATAGGTTTAGTATAAAGGCTTACATCGGATATCCATTTTCCAACTCCCTTGTCGGTGGCGCAAGCGCTACCACATTTCCAAACTGACATTTCGGCAGGAGTATCTTTTCCACCGGCAATCAGTTTATCAATTCGATTACCAACGTATTCGACAGCTACTTCAGCAGAAGGAAAACAACTGTGTCCCGCCACAAAAGGAAATCGATGATCCTTGAAACCAAAGTAGTTGAAACAGTCCCCATCCTTGGATTTAGGAGAAACTTTTCCCCAGTTACTTTCTTTTTTAGCAATAGCAATAATAAAAGCGGCGGTAACAGGATCTCGTTTCTCAATGTAAGGAAGCATCTGAGCAATCGGATAGCCAGCTACCATTTTTTCCATTACTTCCATTTGACTTTGGCTAACTGTTTTTTCGGTCGAGATTTCTTTAATGGTACTGTTTCTCGTTTCTTTTTCGTCTAAAATAGCTAATTTTTTCGGTAATTTTTCCTTCTTTTCTTTAACTACCACGGTTGTAATCTGTTCCGGTATTTCAGCTGAGACGATAAGTGCAGGTTGTTCCGCAGAAGAAAAATTAGTAGTATTATTTGTTTTGGGTTGGTCAATATTTGTATTTACGATCAAACTGGCGGTCATAGGGACCGCGGCAAGAAAGCTCGCAATACGTTTACCCATGATTAACAATTAAAAATCTGCCCTCCAAAAACAATAAAAATTGGTATTTATACCAATTAATATTGACGGCGTATTAACCTACGGAAGTATTAATTTGTCAAGGGTTTGTAGGGGTGTATTGCAATAAACCGGTGTTATGTCGCACAATATGTAGTATTACTTTCAAGATTGATGATTAAGGAAACTGAAAAAGACGAAATAAAATTAACGGTAATCAATCAAAGCAAGAAGCGCCGAAGAAAGAAAAAAAAAGAAAAAAAATTTGTCAGATTCCAAACAAAGAATTAAAATAACCAAAAAGCCTCTAATAAAAAATAAAAAGGATTGATGAAAATAAAGAAAGTCGTTCTTTTTACATCAGTAATACTATTAAGCGGATATGGTTTTTCAGCTGAGGCTTTGGAGGTCGGCAAGACCTCTTTGAATGATGATTTTTACACTAAAATTGAAAATTACGTTCAGGATTTCGCTAAACCGAAAAATTTTTCATTGCCGAACGATGAACTTCAGAGTGAAAATCAAAAAAGTCAAGTTGAAGAAACTTTTCCTTATTTTTTAGCGCCTTTTACGAATTTTAAAATAACTTGGGAGCAAAAAAAGGCTTTAAACTTTCAACCGGGTGATAATATTCGAGTTAACGCTAAATTAAGTTTTAGTTATCAAAAAAAAGCTGATTTTGACAAGTATGTTCAAGATCTTTGTCTTTATAAAAAGCTGACGGATTGCCCAGAGATTGATTCTTTGAGACCGGTTTTTTCCGATTTGGCTATTTCCGTTCAAGTTTGGAAAAGAATAGATGACGGAAAAGAAGGGACTAATCAAACGAAGCCGATTAGTAATTTTTATGCCATTCAGAATCTTAGCCAATTATCAGAAAACGAGGAACAGCCTTTTGTGATTAATTGGACGGTACCTAAAGAATTGACGGGAGGTAAATATTATTTCAAATTGGCCGTAGACAGTCGTAAAAGGTTTAATTTAACAAATGAAAATAATTATTCTTCTGTCGGTCAATTGCCAGTTATTGATTTTACGGTTTTAAGCTCGAAAGGTGCAGTGGAAAATAAAAATAGCGGTAAAGAATTCGATTCGCCCGACCAATCGAAAATTTTTCAATTTTTAGGATTGGCGGAAAAAAATCAATCAGAATCATATTTGCCTTTTTTTTGTGTAGGAGGAACGACGGACAATTATTTCTCGGGAAAAATTAAATTAAATTTTCAAAATTTGGAGAGTCAAGTGAGCCAAAAATGGGAGAAAAGCGGTTCTTTGGGTGGCCAAAAAGCGAGTTGCTTCGCTATTTCAGAAGATAAGTTGGTTTTTCCTCAGAAGGATTGTTTGAAAATTAACGGAGAAATTATAGATCAAACAGGCAAAATTGTTGATCAAGCAGAAGTACAGTATTCTTGTGAGAAAAAGAGTTTGTTTTCGGCGGGAATCGGTCAAATTTACAATAATCAAATTTGGCAGAATAAAAAATTTATTTTACTGGCGGTGGTGATAATTATTTTTGTAATTGAAAGTTTCTTGTTATTCTTAAAAAGAAAAAAAGCGCTCGATGAACAAAAAATGCCTTTGGAATGAACAAAAATATCGTTGGCTCAAAAGATTGCTGGCTGTTGGCTGGTCGGCTTTTTTGTTTTTCGGTGTTTGCTTCGGCTTCAAAACCCAAGCCTTCTCGGAGACTAAAACAGGCGAAACGAGTTCGCAACAGACGTTTGATTTTCAGCTAAAAAGTGGCGAAAAATGTTCATTAAATTGTTTTCAGAAGAATATCTATAATTATTTTTTTAATTATTTGCAAGAAAGAGACGGGATTTGGGGGGATTTAGATTCAAACGCCGTTAACAAATGTGATCGCATAAAATTTAATTTTTCACCCGGAGCGGAAAATTTTACTGCTTTAAAAGGTGATTGTTCCAATGGAACCGGCAACTCTGTCGCGGAAAAACAAAATTTGATAGCTCCTTTTTATTTAAACACTTTTTTGCCTTTTTTCTTAACTCAAAAAGCGGATTGCTCCAGTCAAATTGATTGTTTAAAGCGGGCAGAGGAACATTCTCTCGGTCAAGAAAAATGGAGCAAAGGAGTACAAAAAATCCCCGCTGATTTGTTGACTTCGACGGAAGAATCACTAGGCAGTTCCAGCCCTTACGTTAATTGTAGTTTAGGGGTTTGCTCAATTTTAGGATCGGGTAATTTTTCCTTTTTCGCTAAAGCTCCGGCCAGCTCTTTCTTTGGTCAGTGTCGAGGTTATGGAGCGACTATTGATTTACCAGAAGCGGTGGCGCCTCAAGTGGAAAGCCAAATTGATTTAACGGTTAAAAATCGTCCTCCGGCAGTGAGTGTTTCTTTCGCCAAAAACTCAATTCAACCCAATGAGGGAACAGAAGTTTTTTGCGATGTGGTCGATCCGGACAGTTGTTCTGATAAAATCAAAGAAATAGAATGGAATTGCGTTGACAGCGAAGGTAATTCGGACAATTGTTTTTTGCAGATTGACAATAACTCAGTTTTGCTGAAAGGTTCCGTGGCGCGAGAAATATTGTCATCCGAACAAACTAATCCGTATCGAGCCAAAGCTGTTTTTAAAGCTAACTCAGCGGGTAGTTTTATGGTTACCTGCAAAGCTAAAGACGACGATCCGAATAATCCTTTGAGCGGATTAGGTATCGGAGGCATAAAGGTTTTAACGGATCAAAACACCGGTAATGAGGGAAAATCGACTGAAACAAAAAAAGATCCCAATCAAACGGAAAATAATTCACCCCAAAGTTCCAGTTATTGCGCTGTTTTAGCTGAAGAATCGGAGGTTTGCGGGAACCAAGGAGAAATAAAATACAAAGCTTTTTACGGAGACAACGTTGAACCAAAAACTTTCAAATGGAGTTGCGGTGAGTCTTTTCCGATAACTGACAGTCCCAACTCGACCACCAATTGTCCTTATAATCGAGCGGGTAGCTATTTGCCGTCTTTACAGATTATCGATAAAAACAACCAAAAAATTGATTGTGTTAGTCAAGTGAGCGGTGAAGTTATCGGCGATCAGGGCGATTGTTTTGTGGAAGTTCGTCCAAAAAATTCGCTCGACAATTTTAAGAGTAATTTAACTGTAGGCAGAGGCGTAAAAACGGAAGTCAGAATTACCCGCAGATGTTTCGAAGGTGGTCAAGTAGAATGGCAGTCGAATACAGGTTTTTTGATTGGAGTTGACGATTCTAAGGCAGAATGGCAGTCAAGCGAAGAAACGGAAACTGCCATCGGAGCTTCCGTTAAAAAAGATGGCCAGCAAATTAATTGCCGAGAAGCGGAAATTAAAGTCAAAAATAATTTACCGGCTAATAATCAGGACTCCAGTGTTTTCATCCGCTAATCCAAATCTCTTTATCTAAAATGAAAAAGAAAAAAAAAGTTCAAAAAGGAATGACTTTGGTAGGAGCTTTGATTGGCATAGTTATTCTGTCTATTGCTTTAACAGCTGAGGTTCGTCTTCTTAGCGGGACAATACGACGCGAAGTCGATTTACGAAATTTGATTATCGCTACAAATTTAGCGCGGGAAGGTGTAGAAACGGCTTTTTCTTGGAGATGCAGTCTGGGTTGGGATACGTTGCAATATGATTTAAAAGATCGGACCCTTTGCGCGGATATTCACGATTTAAGTCAAGCGGGAATAACCGAAGGATCGGAGTGCGAGACCAAAGATCTTAATTTGGAAACTTATTATGATTCCGGAAAACAAAATTCTATTGAAGCTTATTTATACAACGGAAGTTCTCTGGCCACGGAATTTAATGGCTATTCTTTCGCCAGTTTTCGGCGGGTGATTAAAATCACCTCCTGCGCTGATAATATAAGTCCCAATGATTGTTTATTACTGTCTTCCGAAGTTTGGTGGGATCCAAATAATCGAGAAAATAAAGGAGTAACTTTAACGAAGAAGATTTATAACTGGTATATTCCGTAAGTTCTATTTAAGTATTTTAAGATTTGATGTAAAAAATAAACTTTGTTATAATGAAAAGAATGGAGCAGATAGCGAAAAATAAAAATCAACAAAAATCTTTCACCTTAGTGGAAATGATTGTGGTGGTGGGTATTTTAGGTTTAATAACTGGTGGATTATTACTCAGTATGAGGGGAATTTTAAGTAGCGAGTTGCTCCTTAAAAGAATGCAAGAAGTGGAAGGAGAGAGCCGTTTTATGATGGATGTCTTTGCTCAAGATGCGGCGTATAGCACCATTAACACTAGCTCTTGGTTGGCAGAACAAAACGAATCTTTCAACAATAAATTGATTTTTAGTTTTGCCGAAAAAAAATCGGATATTGAAAATTTAAACGACCCAGCTAGAGTGGTTTACTCCGGTGAGGCAAACACATTGATTCGAACTTATACTAATACTCAAAAAGATGAGTTTAAAACAGAGCTCAATATCACCCCTCTTTTCAAAGATCCTTATTTTTTAATTAAAAAAGTTCGAACACCGGATGGTGGAGAAAATTTCATGGTCATAATGTCGCTGATTTTTCAGGTGAGCACGGGTACGGGTGGTACTACCCTTCTGCCGATTGAAACTTCAGTTATGTCGCGAACTTTTGAATTTTAGTTTTTAAAATTTAAATAAATAAAATAAACAAAATGTTAAAACAAAAGCAAAAAAAGTTATTTAAACGGGGAGACGCGGTTATTCTACTATCCGTTCTTATTTCGGGGTTGGTTATTTTGATTAGCGCCATCGCCACTCAAAATTTGAAAAAATCAATGGAAGTTCAAGGAGTGCAAAAAAAATCTTTAAATAATTTATATAAAGCGGAAGAAGGAATTGAGTCGGGTCTATTTACGGCCAAAGAAAGTACGGGAGTTAGTGCTACCGGTGCCGTTATCAATCTTTGGAAAAAAGTAGGGGAAAGCTTTAAGTTGGAGTCTGATATTTCTGGATTAATGTCCAGCACTCCAAAGGATGATTTAGTGATTACAAGTAAAAACGCTCCCGAAGTTCAGAGTGATGGTTCAACTCAAGCAGGTGAGGATACTACGAAAGTTTTAATTTCCAATATACCTAATACTTTTCCCGATCAAACTTTGGCGTGGGATTATAGCCGAGGTTGTCAAAACGATGCTGAATGTCCAGAGGTTGAAGAAAAGAGTTCGACTGGCAACAACCAGCTTTTTTATCAGGCAGCTTCTCAAATGGCCAATTATGACGAAAGAAAAATTCCTAATGCCGAATATCGTTTTATTTTTAAATGTGCGCGAGGAGCCAATTGTCAAGTGGGAACTTATAAAAATGGCAATTGGAATGACAAGGTGACGCTTAAATATGCTAGCAATTTAACCAGCTGTGATTACAGTAAGTGCCCTTTTGTTTGCGGAAGCGAGACGCCTTTTGAAGTTCCTATGGAATCAACGGGTACAATTATTTCCAAATTAACTCAAACTCGTCGTAGCCAATGGTTTCAACCGGGAGCTAATTTAAATGGTAAAGGAATTATTGTAGAATTTTGGGTTAAAGAAACTGGTAAAGGATTGGGAGGAATAAAATTGAGTAAAAATGCCGTGGCTTTGGACGGAACCAATAAAATGTGTAAAAGAGAAGGCAGTAACGGGTCTTATCAAGGGTTTAACGATCAACGAATCGGTCTGGTTAAAATTAACGTTAGAAACAAAAGAAAATAAAACAAAAGAGAAAATTTTAATTATTTCTTTATTTTACTGAATGACGATTCTAAAGGCTTTTAGCTTTCAGGCTTCTGTGATAACTGCAGTCTTGATTTTTGGCTTAGTTCTCCCAAATCAAAAGGTTAAAGCTGACTATCCGCCTTTTTGTCAAGTGAAACTTATCTCTCAGCCGTTGATTTGCAGCTCGAGCGGTCAAGCCAAGTATAAAGTTTTTTTTCAGAATTTGGTGCCGAAAAAACTCTTTTGGACAAATCCAAAAGGTGGCAACAAACAAGAAGAGTTGGCTGAAAATGTTAAAGTTGAGGAAAGTAATCCCAATTTCCTTTCTTTAATTGAGCCGGGAGATGTTGTTTTTACAACTCAAAATAATAACAAAGAGTCAATTATCGGTGGCTCTTTCTGGACGACCAAACCGGAATCTCAGAAAGAACAAGCTGACTTTTTTGTGATTAAACTTGGTCAAAAAGGGGAAATTATTTGGACTCAAGCAATGGGCAGCTCTGACAAAAATGAGTTGATGAGGGCTGAAGCCAATACGACTGACGGCGGAATGGTTTTGGCGGGAGAGAGCGAAAAAGATAGTGAAAAAAACAGCTGGCTTTTGATGAAATATGATCAAAAAGGCGTCCTTGTCTGGTCGAAAAAAACCGAATTTGAAGCTTCAAAAGTAGCTGTTCGATCGATTAAACAAGTTATTGACGGCGGTTTTATTGTCGCCGGTTTCGAAAAAGAAGCTGATCGTAATTTAATTTTAGTGAAATACGATGAAAATGGAGAAATAGTTTGGTCGAAAAAAATACCGGTGAGCGTTAAAAATTCTTGTCAGATTGAGCAATTGGAAGATGGGAGTTTGGTGGTAATTGGCGACAAACAAATAGCCGATTCAAAAAATAGCGTGGCTTCTTTTATGATAAGATTAGACAAAGCCGGTCAAGTTCTCTGGTCAAAGCAGTGGGAAAATAAAGGAAAAATATCTATTTTAAATTCAATTGGTAAAACAGCCGACGGCAATTTTGTGGTAGCGGGAGAAACTGATAATTTTAGTTCCAATATGGACGTTATTTTAGCTAAATATAGCAGTGGCGGAGAAGTAATTTGGTCTAAAAGAATAGACAACCAAGAGGGCGAGAAAGCTGTTGCAATCAAACAAGATCCGGATAAAAATTTTGTTTTTATCGGCGAGTCTTTTGGTCCGAACAAAAAAGACGGCTTTATTATCAAATTTGATGAGAACGGTAAATCTATTTGGGCGGAAAAAGAAACGGGTCGAAATTTAAATCAATTTAAATCTTTGGATTTTAACGTCAAAGGAGAAATAATTGTGGGTAGTAACCAAGTTTTTACCGACAAAATCAACTTTTTTAAATTAGATCAAAACGGAGAAATTTTGGGATGCGAAAAGCTAAAATCAATGATGGCGGGGGAACGAAAAGTAGATTTAACAATCCAAAATTTTGATTTGTCGGTCGAAAACGTCCAAGCAAAAATACAAAAAGAAGAATTAACCACTTCGACACCCGCTTTTTCGGCTCAAAATATTTGCGAGTATTCCTTTTCTAATGAGTTAACCAAGGAATTTAACTATACTAATCAGGGAATTTACAACCAAGGGCTTTTAGTGGAAAATCCACAAGGAGAAAAAATAGAGTGTCAATCTTTGTCGCAGGTTGAATTAATGAGTGGCGGTAAATGTCAGATTAAACTTTTTTACGAAGATGGAGAATCTTTGGCTTCAAAAATGGATTGGCAAAAGGGAGCAGTTATCTTTAACATTTTCGCCGGTCAACAAATTATGGCTAAGCCGGAATTGAAATGTGCAGAAGCTTCTTCGGTGGAATGGAAGGTGGACAATGGAGAAGTTCTTTCGGCAGATAATGAATTGCTAAAAGCTAAATTTTTTGTGGGAGGTCTAGCCAAAATAGGCGCGACTATCAGGAAAGAAGCGGATAGTTTAAGCGATGGAGGTTTAACTTGTGAAGAAGTAAATTTGCTGGTTAAAGAAAAAATGCGGTATGGTTTCTAGGGAGCGTAAATATTTGCCTAATTAGTTTAAGTACGATATAGAAAAAATATGCGAACAATGTCTTTATTTAGTCAAATCATCGGTTTTTTTCGTGATTCCAAGTCGGAGTTGAAACAAGTTAATTGGCCCAGCAAAGAAGATACTATTCGTTACACTTGGGTCGTTATTGTTTTTAGCGCTTTTTTAACTTTAGTTCTTGGCGGACTGGATTATTTTTTTAATTTTTTAGCAGGTAAATTTCTGTTGTAAATTAAGGTTAAGAGAGTTTTTCTAAATAAATGTAAAAAATTAGAATTATGAAAAAAGTTAAAGCAGTAGAGGAAAAAAATATAGCGCCGGAGGATAAAATGGAGTTAGAAGCTAATTCTGATGTGGCAAACGACATTATTACCGAAGAAGATTTGGAGTTGCTTCCCAAAAAAGAAACCAAGGGCCGTTGGTATGTCATTCATACTTACGCCGGTTATGAAGATAGTGTGGCTAAAAGCTTACAACAAAGAATTCACTCTTTAGGAATGCAAGATAAAATTTTTGAAGTGATGGTTCCGATTGAGAAGCAAATTAGAATCAGAGGAGGCAAAAGGAAAGTGATTGAAGAAAAAATTTTTCCCGGTTATGTTTTGGTTTGTATGGATGTCAATGAAGAATCTTGGTATGTAGTGAGAAACACTCCCAACGTAACGGGTTTTGTGGGAACTGAAACTACTCCCCTACCCCTTTCCGAAGCGGAAATTAAGAATCTTAAGAAACGAATGGGCAAAGACGAACTCGATTATGATATCGATATTACTTCCGGAGACGCGGTTAAAGTGGTGGATGGACCTTTTAAAAATTTTGATGGAAAAGTGGAAACGGTTGATAAGGAAAAAGGTAAAGTTAAAGTTTTGGTTAATATTTTCAGTCGAGAAACGCCTGTCGAACTTGATTTTTTACAAATTAAAAAAGCTTAATAGTTTAATATTTTTTTATGAAACCGATAAAAACTAAAGTCAAATTACAAATTCCGGCTGGTAAGGCCAATCCGGCACCGCCGGTCGGTCCGGCTTTGGGTCAGCACGGAGTGAGCATCCAAGATTTTTGTAATCAATTTAACGAAAAAACGAAAGAAAAGGGCGGAGATATTATCCCAGTGGAGATTACGGTTTACGAAGATAGGAGTTTTGATTTTATTATGAAAACTTCTCCCGCCTCAGAATTGATTAAGAAGGCTCTGAAACTGGAAAAAGGATCGAACGAACCGCACAAGAAAAAAGTGGGAGAATTAACGGATGCCCAAGTAACTGAGATTGCTACCACTAAAATGCCTGATTTAAATGCAAATGATTTGGAAATGGCGAAAAAAATTATTGCTGGAACGGCCAGAAGCATGGGAGTAAAAGTGGGGAAATAGAAAAATTTTTAACTTAATAATATCGTATTTTATGTCCAGTAAACGCTACAGAAAAAATCAGGAAACTATTGAAAAAGGGAGAGTCTATACTTTGGATGAAGCTTTGGATACTCTTAAAAAGCTTAGTCAAGCTAAGTTTGACGAATCAGTCGAAGCCCATTTTAAATTAGGCATTGATCCAAAAAAAACGGAACAGCAAGTGAGAGGAATGGCCGATTTGCCTTTTGGAACCGGTAAATCAATTAAAATAGCGGTTTTTTCCGGTGACTTAGCGGAGGTGGAAAAAGCGCGAGCGCTGGGAGTTAGCCAAGCCGGAGGAGAAGAATTAATCAATCAAATAAAAGCTAAAGGGGAAATAGATTTTGATATAGCAGTGGCTACTCCGGATATTATGGCTAAAATGGCTCAAATCGCCAAAGTGTTGGGACCTAGAGGCTTAATGCCCAATCCTAAAAATGAAACGGTTACTAAAGATGTGAAAAAAACCGTAGAAGCTCTCAAAAAAGGTAAAATTAATTTCAAAAATGACAAGGGTGGTAATATCCACGCTCTTTTTGGTAAATTATCCTTCGAAACAGCTTCTCTGAAAGAAAACTACAATGCCTTGGAAGAATCTTTAAAAAAAGCTAAACCGGCGACAGTCAAGGGATCTTTTATCCAATCAATAAGTATTTCCAGCACTATGGGAGCCGGTATTAAAATTCAAAAATAGTCAAAAATCTAGACTTAAATAAAAAATTAAAAATAAAAATGATTAATTTTCAAGATCAATACCAGAAAAAATCTTTTTTTTCATCTCGCATATTTTTCTTGTTAGTCATCTTGTTAATAGTATTGATAATTTTTGGTTTGGTTAGCTTATTATTTCGAAAAAATAATTTTTCTGGCGAAGCTAGCCAAGAAAATAAAATAGCCAAACAAGTTAATCCTTTGCAAGAAATTATTCCTCAACAAGCTACTTCTTCGGAAGATTTTTTAAAGCAAGTTAAAGTTAAATCAGATAAACTCCAGAAAGAATATAATGATAATCTAACGGAATTTGCTCAAAATCGCTGGGAAGATATTTTCCAGTTAGTCAATAAAAATGAATTTGATTTAGCAAGCCGGCAATTCGAAATTAAGGAAAGCGGAATTAGTCAAGATGAGGAGGGTAATAAAATTTTTAGAATCAAATATTCTTTTGACGCCGGCAAAGGATCGCAAGAAGCGGAGGATTGGTTTTATCTACTTATTTCTCAAAAAAGAAAAGACGAATTGGGGCTGTCGAGTCTTAATAGCGACTCTTTTTTGTCAGAAAATCAACTATTGGCTAATATAGGTCAAAAAGATCTTATTCATATCACTAAAATAGAAAAATCGACAGATAAATTGCCAAAATAGAAAAAATATTTCAGGATAAAATGCGTATTATTTTAAGAGCCATTTTAATGTTGATTTTTAAAACTTGTTCAGTTCAATCTTAAAATAAAAAATAAATTAAAAACATGGAAGACAGACAAGAAAAACAAGACGCTCAGAGGATTATGTTGATAAAAGAAACAATTTTGAGCGCGGAAAAAAATTTACAAACAGCCAAGTCGCTTTTGGCTCAGATAGAGTCTAAATATACTCCTCAAAAGAAAACTTACGGAGTGGCCGAAGGAGGAAAAGTGGTAGAAGGAACCTTTGACGGTCAAATTATGATCGGTGTTGACGGACGTCAGTATCCGGTGCCAGCCAATTACGCCAGTAAATCCAAGTTGGTAGAGGGAGATATGCTGAAATTAGTTATCACCGATGACGGCAATTTTATCTATAAACAGATAGGTCCTTTCCGACGTAAAAGAATGTTGGGTATTTTGAGAGAAAATGCGGAAGAAGGCGGTTATATTGTGGAAGCGGAAGGGAAAACATACAAGGTTTTATTGGCCGCGGTAACTTATCATCACGCCGGTCCAAATGACGAGATTGCTTTGGTTGTGGCGGATAATGATGAAGCTCAATGGGGCGCTATTGAAAATGTTACTAAAAAAGCGGACGGAGGAACGGGGATGGATCAAAATTTGTCTCCACAAGATCAAAAGTATGAATTAAAAGGAGAAAATACCGATCATGATTTATCCGTATCAAAAGTAAATCCCGATGATGAAATTACTCCGGATTTAGAAGAATTGGAGAAGGAATTAAAAGATCAAGTTGTCTAAATTTAGCTACTATTTTTTAGTTTATTTTAATACATCTAAAACAAAAAAATGACAAAAAATAAAAAATTAGAGAAAAAAGATCTGGTCTATGGAGCAGTTAACGGTCTGATTTTTGGCGCTTTAATTCCCATCGCTCTTAAAAATATGGGTTTTCCTATTACTTTTTCAATTTATTTGACGATCGTTTTGTCTTTTACAATTTTGGCGACAGTCGGTATTTATATTGGTTATTTACTATCTAAAGTAATCGGTTTTTTCTTTCAATTAGCCAAATTCGGAGCGGTCGGAGCCGCTAATTTTGCCGTTGATTTTGGAATATTGAATTTATTGATTTTTTCTACCGGTTTGGCAGCTGGTTGGTATTTTACTTTTTTCAAATCCATCTCTTTCGTGGTGGCTGTCATCAATAGCTTTTTTTGGAATAAACTTTGGACTTTCAAGAAAAAAGAGCAAAAAGATACTCGTAAAGAATTTTTTCAATTTATTTTGGTGAGTGTTATTGGACTTTTGGTTAATGCCGGAGTTGCTTCGTTAATTGTCAACGTAATAGGACCTATGGGAAATATCAGCGATAAAACTTGGGCTAATATTGCAACAGCGGTGGCTTCCTTAATTGTGTTAACTTGGAACTTCTTAGGCTATAAATTTATAGTTTTCAAAAAAGACTGATATGCTTTCTCCAAATAATTATTCTTCTCCTTCGGAGGCGGAATCTACTAATATGGGGTTTCTAAATTATCTGGATTCAATTTACAATTCGAAGACTTTTTTGATAATTCAAATTATCATCGCTCTTTATTGTTTAGTCTTGATTTTTGACATCATTTACGCCAGTACAAAACTTTCTCTTTTTAAAGGCAAGACTAGACAGTTTTTAACCGGTACAAAAGCTAAAGTTGAGAGCTATAAAGCTTTCGAGGCGATGTCGGGAACGATGAAAATATTGGAGCTCAATAAAAAATTAGCCAGTGACTCAGCTTCCGATTGGAAGATAGCTATTATCGAAGCGGATAAAGCTTTGAGCAAACTTTTAGAGAAAAAAAATTTCTTTGGTAATAGTTTGGGTGATAAATTAAAACAAATGGTGCCGGCTGATTTACCGGAAGTTTATGACGAAGTTTGGGAGGCGCATAAAATTCGTAATCAGATTGTTCACGAGCCGGATTTTGAGGTTACACAAAGCGAAGCGAGAAAGATAGTGGGAATTTACGAAAGAGCCATTAAAAATTTATCTTAATTAATTTTTTTCTGTTATGACACTGAAGTCTTATTTAAATTCGATGGCTTTAGCCACTAGCGTGGCTTTCATGGGGTGGATAATGGTGATTTTATATATTGATCCGAGTAATTCCAATTATACGGGTTTAATCCTCTTTTATGCCACCTTGTTCCTAGGGCTAATGGGGTTTTTCACTTTAATTAGCTTTAGTTTAAAACGTTGGATTTCTAACAACGAAATTATTTTTGCTTTCGTGGCCAGTTCTTTTCGCCAAGGTTTCTGGATCGCGGTGATTGTTATCGGTCTTTTAATTATGCAAGGAGCCAGAATTTTGAACTGGTGGGACGCCCTGCTCTTTATTGGAGCGGTTTCTCTTTTGGAACTTTATTTTATTTCGGAATAATTTCTATTAGTCGCCTGGTTTAACCACTTTACTCATATCCTCGGTGACACTGGCGTCGCTGGTCAAAATAGTCGTTAAGTGAAGGGCTTTTCTACTTAACAATTCTCCCGTAAAGGCATCGGAACCGGTGAGATTGCTTTCACCCAAAAGCTCCAAACTTTTGCCATAGTCATCCTCTTTGGGGGTAATACCAACTTGAAAAACGATTTCAGTTAAAGGTTTATCGTAACCAGCACCGGCTGGAATTCTTTCCAAATTCCAAATAATTTCTCGTGTATTTTCTCGAAATTCCAAACCTTTACTGGAAGGCGCAATCTTATTTAACCATTCGACACCATAAGGTAAGACTGACTTAATTTCAATATTTTTTAAATCATTAAAAGAATTAGAAATAGTCCAATGAATTGAATAAGTGGTTTTACTGCCAATTGTCGGAGGTACCGGTCCGGTGTTGGGCAGAGTCCCATCGTTATAATAGGCGGTACTGCGAAAATCAGTATCAGTGCTCAATTTGAAATCCAAAGTATTGCCGACAATGGTGCGATTTTCAGCGATTGGCGTGGGCATTTCCGGACTCTCAATCAAAACGGTGGTCTTGCCGATAAAATTATTATTGGATCCACCGGAGTAGTTGATATTATCGGCTACTTTTAATTTAAATCGCAGCTTATTTTCACTATTTGGGTTAATAACAGCTAATTCAGGCGTGTTGCCTCCTTGCCAAACAACTTCCTTGGTATTGGAGTCGTAAGCACCTCCATTTTCGACAAAAATACTTTTAGAATCAAAAATAAGACCTTCTACTTTAACTTTGGCGATGGCCTTGCCGATGGGTCGGTTGGATTTGTTGGAGAAAGAAACAATAAAATTTAATTCGTCACCTTTATGAACAACCGTCTTTCCGTCCAAGATTTCTTGACTAATCGCAACGGGTGGTTCGGTGATAGTGGTAAGAGCTTCTTTTTTGAGATATTCTTTGAATCCAGTATTATCTTCTTTTCCCATTGAAGTTGTCAAAATCTTTTGCTCGCCAACATTTCCCTCCATTTTACCTTCGATTGTTAGAACTTTTTCCTCGTTGCTTAAAAGAGTGGAAATATTCCAAAGATCCTTTTTGTCTCCATCTAAGCCGGAAGAACTGTTAAGCCAACTAAAACCCAAAGGATAGTTGATCTTTAAAACTAATCCTTGAAAGGGCTCTTTACCATTATTGCGGACTTTTATTTGATAAGAAACGGTCATCCCCTTAGCTACTTCGCGCGTAGGTTCAATAAAAAGACTAATGGGAATACCAACCACTTTGGTACTGCCGGTTGTTTGACTTTCTAATTCAAGATTGGAATTATCGGGAGTATAACGAAGAAAAGCTTTAAGATCGGAA
>JAJYBC010000044.1 GCA_021779255.1 bacterium
ACTTCCGCTTTCTTGGGAATTGCATCCATTCTCTTATTTATCTATTTTCTCCGTCTAATAGGCCAAAAATGGCCATTTGCCCTTTCTGGCGGTCTCGTACTTTCTTTAATGCCTTGGCACTTTCAATTTAGTCGCGTTGCTTTCGAGGCCATCTCTCTGGTCTTTTTTATTATTTTAAGTATGGTCTTTTTCGCTTTGTACCTCCAGAAGAAACAACCTACCTTTTATCTTTTTTTTAGTTTATCGATGGTTGTCGCCTTTTTCGCTTATTCCACCGGCAGATTAGTTATTCCCATTTCAGCTTTAATTATCGCTTATCTCTGGCGAGAAGAAATTTTTAAAAAGAGAATTATTTTTTTAATTTCGACCCTTGCGGTTCTTTTGCTTATTTTGATTTTAGCCTACGATCATTTCATTGATCCCGCCGGTATTCTTGCCAGACCGCAAGATATTTTAATTACCGACGATCACCCGCTATTTTATATCGTTATCACAAGATTTTTAACTAATTATATTAATCATTTCAGCCCCGAGTTTCTTTTTCAACGTGGAGATTTAAATCTCAGGCACTCTTCCGGTGTCAGCAGTATGCTTCTAACTTCTTTTTTGTTGCCTCTGCTTTGGGGTTTAATCTATTTTTTTCGACAATTTAAAAAATCTAGGTTGGCTCAGTTTCTGATTTTACAATTTTTTCTTTTTCCTCTGCCAGCCAGCTTGACAATCATTGATGAAGGCGCTCAAGCCACAAGGACTCTTCATGTTGTTCCTTTCCTAGCGTTGATTATTATTTTTGGTTTTTGGAATATGGTAAATTTTTTCAAAAGAGAAAAGAAAAAATATTTAACGTTGGCCTTCTTAATTTTTTTGACTTTTGAATCGATTATGTTCTATAGAAATTATTTCACTGTCTACCCCGTTCTGGCTATTAACAATTTTGAGGGAGGTATGCCCGAAGCCATGGAATTTGCTTTCTCCCAAAAAGCACCCTACTACTATATTTCCACCAGCGTTTGCAAATACCGAATCGAAATTCCTTTTTTTATGAAATATCCTCCCGCTAAATTTCAGGAACATTTAGTTTTTCCCAACGCTCGCTGTCTTTATTCTCGAAAGATAACAAATCCAATAGCAGGGAGTATTGCAGTTTATAAAGCAACCGATTTTATCCCTCATTTTCCCAAAGAAAAATTACTCAAAACAGTTTTTTCTTCAAAAGAAACTGTTCAGCAAAAGACAGGGACTCAACAAGAGCTTTATGTTCAGAAGGTAACTGATTTATATTATGTTTATCAGTACTGATTTGATTTCTTTCCAAAAACAAATAATCATTTTATATTTTAGCTGTTAGCTTTTTCCGACTGTTTGCGGAAGTAGTTCAGTGGTAGAACGCCACCTTGCCAAGGTGGAGGTCGCGGGTTCAAGTCCCGTCTTCCGCTCCAATATTTTTTGTTTCTATTAAGCTATTAGCTAATAGCGATAAATTGCCACTCAAAAATTAAATAAGAAAATTATGCCTCTTTCTTCCCAAAATAAAAATTCTCCCATTATTTCCGAGCTTCGCCAAGACATTATAACCGGTGACTGGGTAGTTATCGCCAAAGCTCGCGCTCAAAAACCAGAAAATTTCAAGAATCCGGAAGAGAAAAATGTTATTTTAGATAAAGATAATTGTCCTTTTTGTTTCCCAGAGAAAACTGAACAAAAAAAAGACACCCTGATTTACTATCGAGATGATGGGGAGTGGAGTCTGCGAGTTTTTCCGAATAAGTTTCCTGCTTTCACTCGCGAATCAAATATTGTGCGACATTACGAAGAAGGCCCTTATTTTGTTATGGAAGGCGTTGGTTATCACGAATTAATCGTGCCTCGAGAACACGATAAAAATCTTGGTCAAATGTCCGTTGAAGAATTAGCTGAGATGATTGACTCTTTCCGTTCTCGCTATTTAGATTTAATGAACCGAAAGAGCGTTAATTATATTATGATTATCCACAATCACGGCAAAAAAGCCGGCGCTTCTCAACCGCATCCCCATTGCCAGCTTTTTGCCATCCCAGTCGTCTCTCCGGGGGTTCAACTTGAGCTAAAAGGATCGGAAAATTATTATAAAGCACATGGACAATGCGTTTACTGCTCTATTTTAGAATGGGAAAAGAAGGAAAATAAAAGAATAATTTTTGAAAATGACGCTTTCGCTGTAATCACTCCCTATGCTTCTCGCACTGCTTTCGAAATTTGGGTTTTACCAAAAAAACACGAGCCCTATTTTGAAAAAATTTCCAGCAAAAACGAATTTTTACTGGGGGAAGCTCTCGGACAAGCAATGAGAAAATTATTTTTTGGATTGAATAATCCTTCACTTAATTTTTATCTTCATACCGCACCTTGTGATGGAAGAGAGTACGACCGTTACCATTGGCACATTGAGATTCTTCCTCGAACATCCATTTGGGCCGGCTTCGAAATGGCCACGGGAATAGAGGTTAGCGCTGTAATGCCGGAAGACGCCGCTGAATTTTTGAAAAAAATATAATTATTATAAAAATAAATTAATTTCTTTCTATGTCCGATCTTTTCACTAAACTCCTCTCCACTTCTTCACCGGAGTTAACCACCTTCTTACTTTCTATGACTCCGATAGGTGAGTTGCGTTTAGGAATTCCTTGGGGAATTAGTATGTATCATTTCTCTCCGATTAAAGCTTTTGTAATAGCTTTTTTGGGAAATAGTTTAATAAATATCGTCTTATATTATTTAATAGTTCCGATTATTAATTGGATGGAAAGAAGCCAGTACTTCTGGGGCAAAATGGTTGTTTGGATAAAAGATCATTTGAAAAAAAAGGGGCAAAAATATTTGGACAAATGGGGAGTTTGGGGAGTTTTTATTATCTCTCTAACTCCATTACCCGGTTTTGGCGGCTGGACTGGTGCAGGCGTTGCCGCTCTTCTGGAAATTGAAGCCAAAAAGGCTATTCCGGCTCTTACCGCCGGTACGTTTATCGCTGGGATAATCGTAGTACTCGGCGCTATGGGTATTATCAAAATTATTTAAGCAATCAATCTCGAAAACACGAATAGACAGAAAAAGAAGAAGAAAGGAAAATTTAAGTTCCTCCTTTTTTCTTCTTTTTCTTTTCAGCTGGTGGCTTTTCGTCTCCGGGATGAGGATACTTAGAAGGAGAGTCGTATTTACTTAGAAAACTCTTTTGAAACATTAACTGGCCATCTTTGGTATAAACTTTTTGGATCCACTCAGTTTTCATCGATCCATCCGATTTTTTATCCCAAACTCGAGGTCCTTCCAATTCAACTTTTCTCTCGTCTGATTGACCAAAAAAATCAAAATAGAGCATATTGCCCTCCATCCTAGTTTGAATTAAAATTGGTCCGGGAGTATTATTTAAAAATTTCAAATCGGGTTTTGGGATATAAACCGTAGCATCCGTCCCTTGGGGAGAATAATATTGGACGGGGTAAGCATGATTTTGTCTTTCGGTGACCCTCAAGCCACCGTTAACCGCCGCCCGAAAACAAGTGGAAGAAACTTGGCACATTCCACCTCCAAACTCTGGAACAGTTTTGTCTTGTTTTATAACTAATTCTGGTAAATAGCCAGTACTGGCGTCAACTGGACCTAAATTTTGAATGAAAGAGAACTCTTCGTCTTTTCCAACAACAACTCCGTTGAATTTTTCCGCTCCCACTTGAATATTATGTCTTCGATTACTTGGGGAACCTGTAAAATTTGATTCGCCTCGACTAACTAAATTTTTTATTCCCAGCTCTTGCGCTTTTTTTAAAGAAACATCGGCAGGGTTTTCTATTGTCGACAAAGAAATTAAGGATTGACCATTTTTTAACGATTGAGTTATCTCGTCCAAAGCTTTTTCCTCGTCAATTGTTACCTCACTTTGAGAAGGTTGTATTTCTTTCAAAACGCTTCCTTCAAAAGCTAACAGTCCGTTCTTTTTTTGTCGATAGACCTTTGCCCTTATTTCCTGCTCCAAAAAAATTTTAACAACTTCTCTCTTTATTCCCCAAGTCAATTTCTTTTCTTCTTGAAAAGATAACAAGTTTTGACCTGTCAAAATAAGATTATTTATCGCCTTTAGATCATCATTTTCTGAAACTTGAATTTTATTCTGAGTTAAGTCTTCTCGAATGGCTATCCAGGACAATAAAGTTTTTCTAGTTAAAGAAAAACTATTCTCTAACACTCTAAGGGAAAAAGGTGTAGAGATAACTTTGTCAATTTCGTTTTTAACTTTCGAAGCCTCTTCGGTCGTTATCCCAGGCTCTAAGCTTATTAGAGAAACTTGGATTTCCTGATTTTTTAGATTTTTTAGATTTCTAATTATCTGAGAAGCAACGAAGTTTTTATCGACGACAAATCCGGGTCGAGAAGGGTTGACAGTCACACCACTTTCTGAAACGGTAATCCCGGCATCAACTAACAAGGTTATTTTCTCGCCCAACCTCTCTTTTAAGATTTGATCTAATTTTTCAACGCTAAAAGAATAAAAAATTGGAGTCTGAAAACCCCAAAAAGCGCTTTGCCAAAAACGCCAAAAAGAACGAAGAGAAATTTTTTGGAGGCCTAAAGAGTCGCCAAGGTTGTCAATCGTTTTAGCCGTATCAATATTAAGCTCAATATCCTGGGGTTTTATGTTAACTTTTTTATCTCCCAGCACTAAAACAATATCTGTTTTTTCAAAAGTGGAAACGGTCTGATTAATTTTTTTTGCGAGATCGTTTTTACTTCCAGCCATTGAATTTTCACCCAAGTAAACCCTGGGCGGAACCCTAAAAGAGCTCCACAGAAACGGAATAAACAAAAAAACAAAAAACAAAGTCAGGGCAGGGAAAAAGCAATGCCTTAATGATTGTTTTTTTTTAATATTTTTTTTCTTAGAGGCCATTTAAATTCAAAAGCTATTTATTTTTATATTATATACCTTTATTCATAAAATAAAAATTTTAAACTCTGGTTTTCAATAACTTTACTAGATTATAATTATACTTTATTACTATAAGCAGAAAGACTTTCCTTAAGGTGAGTAGTTGAATGTTTTTTATTAATCTGTTTTTTAATTATTTTTCTCATGGCTGTACCAAAGCAAAAAACTTCTAAAAGTCGAACTAAACGTCGCAAAGCCGGTAAAAAAATCACTATCTCTCAGCTAGTCAAATGCTCTCATTGCGGAAAGATGATAGCTTCTCATAAAGTTTGTCCTTTTTGCGGATATTATAAAGAACGAGAAATAATCGACGTTCTAGCCAAAAAAAATTAATCAGAGAAAAATGTCTCGCAGAAAAGCTCGTTTCATTGCATTTCAATCGCTTTTTGAATCTGACTTCCAACAATTTAAACAAAAAAAGTTGGAGGACTTGGAGATATTAGAAAAAAATATCCAAGAATTCGGAGGAAAAGATCAGGAGGCTTTCGTTAAAAAACTTTTTCAGGGAACTAAAAAAAATCAAGAAACTATTGATTTAATTATCGAGAAAGCTGC
>JAJYBC010000012.1 GCA_021779255.1 bacterium
TTTGTTTATCAAAATAAATTTAATAAAAAAGCTCAGCTTACCGAGTTGACTCGAGAGGAAAGAGTAAGATATGCTAAAAATTATACTTCAGATATTCTCAAAAAAGTTTGGCCATACATAGTTATTGGGGTAGGGATAGGTTCTTGGATTCACGGTTACATCCCAACCGATTTTTTGACGCAGTACGCCGGAGCCGATAAATGGTACGCTGTACCTCTGGCGGTTCTGGTCGGAATCCCGCTTTATTCTAATGCGGCTGGTGTTATTCCGTTGGTTGGCGCTCTAACAGAAAAGGGTGTGGCCGTGGGTACGACCTTGGCTTTCATGATGGCCGTTACCGGACTTTCTTTGCCGGAGTTTATGATCCTCAAAAAAGTGATGAAAACTAAACTAATTATTATTTTCGCTTCTGTCGTCGGGGTAGGAATAGTTATTACCGGCTATCTTTTTAACTTTCTTTTAGGCTAAAAAAAGCCCGTTAAAAATATGAGAATAGCTCAAATTTTTTAGCGGGCTTGTCTATTTAACACGGAGATTTCTTTTGAAAAGAGCGAATTGACTGATTGGTAATTTGACCAAGAAGATCGAAATTTTTTCCCATATAATAGGAAACTATTTCTTGGGAAATTTTGAAAAAATTCAAATAGAGGGAACTGCCGACTTCTTTGTAAAGACTGTTTAGACCTTCGTCTTCTTTGCAAAAAAAAGAATAACTGAAAAAACAAATTTCGGCTCCTTTTTTGAGAGTCAGACTGTCTTTTTGTCGTTCATACTCTTTAATATAGTCAAAAGCGCACCAACTTTTTACATTCTCATTTTTTACCATTCTAACAAAAAGATTGGCAATATAGTTGATGCAAAAAAGATTTTCTCGCTCAATACTTTTTTGAGCTAGAAGGATGTCGGCAATTCTAGAGCTAAAAGAAATTTCCAGTTGTTTTAAGGTGAGAGGAATAATAATTTTTTCCGAATCAATTGCCAAGGGACGGCCCTTAAGAACTGTCGCTTTCTCTAGTAACTTGTTTAGGCTGAGATTGTCATTTAGTTTGTTTTTTTCCAATCTCTGCTTGCTGGCCAGAAAGTCGATAACTTTAGACATTTTTCCCTCCTTGAAATAATCTAAAAAACGAAAAAATAGTCAATCGGTAATTTATTAAACTAACAAAAGATTTCTTTTGTCAAAAAAAATTGGTCGGGATGCCGGGACTCGAACCCGGAGTCTCACGAACCCGAATCGTGCGCCTTACCAATTAGGCCACACCCCGTTTATTTGCAAAAACAGCAATTTCTGACCACACACTTTTTTTGAGTGTGCCCCCGGCAGGGTGACTTCTCCACTCAAAAAAAGTGTGTGGTCAGAAATTGCATAACAGAAAAGATATTGCTTAGATAAGGTAAAAAAGAACAAATCCCTACCAACTACTCGTACCGCCACCACCAAAACCGCCACCGGAAAAACCCCCGCTACCGAATCCACTTAAACCGGAAGCAGCACCACCCATACCTTCCGTTTTGA
This sequence comes from bacterium, assembly GCA_021779255.1. Lineage (GTDB taxonomy): Bacteria > Patescibacteriota > Minisyncoccia > CAIUEV01 > CAIUEV01 > JAJYBC01. The sequence goes on from JAJYBC010000012.1 coordinate 1,517, forward strand.
TACCCATAGAAGCGTTTGTCACTTGATTGAAAGAAGAAAGGGAACTAACCAAATATAAAGTATTAAAAGTATTTAGGGAAGAGCCTTCGTACCATCTCGGAGGATTAAGGTAGATGCCTTCAAATTGTTTAGCCCATTCTTTCTCAACTCCTAAAACCATAGCATAAGGTAAAAGTTTTTCAAAAACTTCCGGTTTTTTCTCTGGAGCGTTATGAAATTTCAGTCGATCCGCCTCAGCTACTTGCAAATATTCTTTAAGACCCAAAATCTGTTCGTGAGTTCGAACTCCTTTAAGAGTTTTACGGGGCATAAAAGAGCCAAATATTAAGATGATAAAACCGGTTAAAAAAAGACTGCCGGCGAAGATAAAACTGAGATTGTTAATAAAAGCGAAAAACCCAACCACCATAACAATTGTTCCAATGGAAGCGTAGGTTCGGCGGACTTTCTCTGGATTTCTAGGAAAATATTTTTTATCGACCAAATCTTGATAAATATCGTTTTTGATGTTGGGAAGAGCTTGAGGAAAGCGATCTTGAAGGGTGGAAACTTTAATTTCGGTATCTCCTTCCTCAAAAATAGTGTCAAAAATTCTTTTTTCAACCGAAGGAATTCCGATATTATCTCTGATTTTAATTAAAATATAATCATTTTTACCTTTTAACAAGCCAAAAAGAGCTTTATTCTCTACTTCTCTGATTTTTAGATAACCGTGAACGGCCAAATTCAAAATAGCGGAGGAAATGTCTTTGGGGTCGGCTTTTTCGTCAATCAAAGTGCCAATTTCCACCGGAGTGAGATTATCAGGTGGGGCATAAAAAGGAATAATAACACCTTGACCTTTGGGGTCGCGACCTTTTAAAAACCAAAGGATTAGTAAAAAAATAAAAGTCAAAATCGGTAAAAGTAAACTTAAATAGCTCCAAAAATTTTTTTGGAGAGAAAGCCAAAAAGATTCGGAGGTGGAAGGTTGGTCAACGACTTGCTTGGGAAAACCGGCAATAATGGTTAAACCTTCTCCAGCGTTTAACTCCCAACGACTTTGAAATTTGACTCGTTGATCTCCCGTAGCTTCAAAATCACATTCTTTAGCGGTTGAACCGAGACCGCCGGTAAAACAAGCAAATTGCCACGAATTAGGGTCTACTTTTTTCGGGAAATTCAGAGTGGCGGAAGATTTAAGAATAGGTACTGATTGTTTAATGCCGGTGACGTTCCAATAAAATTCATCTTGATTTTCATTGCCTTTGGGCGAGAAATTAATAACTTTTTGAGCTAAATATTTAATTTGGTAAGTTTGATCACCGCTAACTGTTTGGTTGGCATCGCCAATTTTAATTTCTAAATTACCACCCGACTGTTTTTTGGTGAAAGGAACAGCTCTAATTTCGTTATTAGCGTCGATCGAATTGACATTTTCGATGGTTAAATAAACTTCAGAAGTTTTAGATCCCGCGTTAGGATTTTGAGGGTCTATCGGAAGCTCATATTTGGTCGGTATGGAGCGAACGATTCCGTGACTAGGATTGGGGAAAAAGTATTGAATGGTTTCAGTAATTTCCACCGAACTGTTCTTCTGGATGTTGATTTCCGAAACAAACGATTTAATCTGTTCTTGATTGCTGTCTTCAGCTTGAGCTGATAGGCTAAAAGATAGCAATAGAGCAGTTATCAGTAGAGAGATTTTTTTGAGGGAGGACATTCTGGTTGTAGTTAAAAAGGGGAGATAAAGATATTAATAAATTTCTAATTTATTTCAAGAGTTCTTCGAATTTTTGGTTATATTTTATTTTGAGTGGAGAAGTCACCCTGCCGGGGGCACACTCAAAATAAAATATAACCAAAAATTCTCAAACAAGAATAGTTTCTATTTACTTGACTTTAAGGAGTCCGATGGTCTAATTTTGAAAATTCTGTCTATAGTTCTAGCTCTTTCACTTTTTCCCAGTTATTTTCATCCAAAATCAACATTTTTTGGTCGCTAAGAATATAAAAATAATGGTCGATATAAAGAGCGCGACGAGTTCGAAAATCACTCACAGTTTTTTTGAGGGAAAGCTGATTATCGGCATAAGAGAAAATATAAGCACCTTGGCTACCCGGCAAAAAGAAAATTTGATGTTCTTTATCAAGCAAAAAAGCATGATGATTATTATTGACTTCCGAATAATATTCATCGAGAGAATAAGTGTTTAATTCTCGCGGATTTTCCGGTTGGGTTACATCGAAAAGAGTTATTTTGACTTTGCCGCTTTCTTCCCCAACGCCTAAAAGGGTATTTTGATCGATAGGATGTAAATAGGAAGAGTAACCAGGGATTTTTAGTTCGCCTTTCAATAAAGGATTAGCGGGGTTGGTTAAATCAAGTACAAAAAATGGATCAATTTGTTTGAAAGTAACAATGTAGCCTTTATTTTCAATAAATCTAACCGAATAAATTTTTTCTCCTTTCCCCAAGTCTTTCACGGATCCGGTTAAATTTAAATTATTATCTAAAATGTAAACGTCGTTAACACTATTGTTTTGACCTCTTACCATGCCTATTCCACTCACACCCGGAAGATTTGTTTGGCCGTCAGAAGTGGTGGCAATACGCAAATTATCCTGATATTCATCCAGCGAGAATTGATTTAGCGGTGTACCCGGAACTTTACCGGTAGCCAAAATTTTCAAATCGGGAATGGCTATTTTAACAATATTAGTGCTGGTTAGTTCTCGTGATCGTTCTTGCATAAATTTACCTAAGCGATTGTTTATTTCGTTATTAAATCGCATTGTTTCATCTTTATCTAAGGAGCGAATATGCTGCTCTATTAGACTGGCTAATTCAGTATATTTAGCGTTTTCACTTAGATCGTAGTTTATCAATTTAGTAATTTTTTCCACTAAACTAGCGGGAACTAAATCTTTGTTTTGGCTAAAAAAACTGTTAATTAAAGGTAAAATATCGATTTGATGAGCATAGGTAAGATAAATTCCCTTTTGGGACATATAAATTTCCGATTGACCGGTTGAACCGACAAAAGTGACGTTTTCTTTTTGCTGACCGGTTTTAAAGTCCAAAGAAGATAAAGTATAAGTGGCATTTGATTGAAACGGTATCTCTGGGTGGTAGATGTCGGTGCATTCTATGGTCGTTTCGGTTCCGTTTACAATTAGAGGATGAAAAGGACAAGGAGTTTCAGGACTGAAAGACGATTCGGTGGCCAAATAAATGGTATCTCCGTAAAGTCTGGAACTGATTAATCTGGTTTTATCCTTAATTTCTACTTGCCATTTTTCTTGTGGATTTTGAGGATCGGAGACGTCATAGCCGTAAACTTTTTGTTTATTTTGAGAAAAAACGACTAAAACATTGTCTTTGAGCAGCATCTCGCCTTCTTGGTCAATTTTACCTTTTAGTTGACTATTTTCGGGAGGAAAAGCTTGAATAACTTGAATTTTGCCATGATAATCGGAAACTGGATAAGGATTAGGACAATCAAGACAGGCAATTTGGCTGGTGGATTTGGTAAAATTATCTTCACGAAACATAATCTCTTTGGCTGAAATTGGTTCCGAAAAATAAATTTGTTGACCATCATTTTTAACAATATCTGGCTCGTCAATATTTAAAACTTGGTTATTGGTTTCAGAAAAACGAGAGGGTACGGACTCGGAAGAGACTGCACCAGCGGATTGGTTCATTAAAGGCGCCGAAATATTCATATCGGAGCTTTTAGTAGCCATGCTAGGAGTACTAAAATTCTCTTCACGAAGCATCATATTATTCCTTCCACCAATCCCAAAGCCATAATTAGGGCTTTGGGGAGCCTTTTCCAAATAGTTTTTAAAGTCTTCTTCGGAAGTAAATTGGATAAATTTTTCTTTTTTTCCTAGGTTGGAGATAACTTGATTTTGAATTTGCTGAATATTTTGGTTGCTATTTTGAATATTGACGAGGGTACTATTAGGCGCGGGAGTGCGTAAAAATAAAAAAATGATGGCCAAAAGAGCCAAAAAAACAACAATTATGGCAACATAAACTAATTTTTTCTTTGTTGGAGATTCTGATGGAGTTATCGTTTCATTGACAGAGATATTGGCAGATATGCCGGCTGTTTTTTGGTTAGCATTCGTTTCTGGCGGGGTGGTCGTTGTTGTAATAGGTTCGGTTATAGTTGGCGGAAAATTATCGGCTGGTTGATTACTTTTTTTTGATCCATCTGTATTTTTGTTTGTTTGCTCTGGCAGTTCCATTTTTGTTTTTTAAAAAATAAAAAAGCTTTTCAAGGTATTATAAATTGACTTTTCGAAAAACCAAAATCGCTTGTCAAAAACAAAAATCACTGTCTAAATGGCAGAGTTCAACCAAGCTATTTAACAATTTAGTTTGTAGCACTCTGGAAAGGAGAAAGCTGATATGGGTCAACTTATCAAAGTTTCATTTTCGGAAAAAGATTTTCGTCCAATTGACAAAATTGGCAAAAAAACTAAACAAGAGAGGAAAAAACCATTGGTTCTACAAAAAGAAGCTCTTTTACGAAGCTTTACCCAAATTATTTGTAGCGAAGGGTATTTGGCGGAAAAATTTTTAATTCAAGATATTTGGGATATCTACGTGGAAACCAAGGAAAGTTTTGGGAAAATTGAGGGTTTGAAAGCCATCAATATTGCTAAAGTCAAATGGGGGAAAGAAAAATGGGCGCGAGAATCATTGGCTTGGATTGAAAAATGTATTGTTAACTTTCACTCTTTTTGGGAAGAATGTACCGCTAGTAAATTCGGTCCCCAAGAATTTGCTTTGGATTTTTTGCGTCTTTGTCATAATTGCGATGCTAGCGAAGTGGTGATTGCTGAAGCTCTGGATTTTTTGAAACAGAAAAAAAAATACTTTATTCGCGAGCAGTGTCGTAATTTTTTTGTAACTTTTTTCTTTTGGAAAGATGAGGAAAACCGAGATTTTGATTTCAAGTCAGCTAAAAAAATGCTTGAGGAAAAAGATAAAAATTTAGCTTGGGAAAGATTTCGCGCAAAATCATTGGGCGCTTCGGCGGAAGATTTAGCTTTGGAATTTATTTTGCTTTGTTCTAAAGATTTCCAACAGGTAGAAAAAGCCATTAGTTTACTTCAAGATTTGGATCGAACCGCTTTAGCCGATATTTGCGCTAAAGCCGTTTCGGCTATAAAACAGTCGAGAGATATTAATCGAGAATTCGGTTGATAATTTAGCAGTTTAAAAAATTTTATTTAGCCAGCAGAACAAAGTTCTGTTGGCTTTTTTAATTTGACGAAATTAAATATATGTTATATTAAAATAAGTTAAATATTTTTAACGTTTTTAACTACAATTTCTATGAAAAGGTTATTGCTAATTTCTCTTGTGTGCGCTCTTTTGGCGGGAGGTTCTTTTTTGTCTACGCAAGAAGTCAAAGCGGAAGGAGTTCTTTTTGCTAATGAGAAAAACACTGACACTATTCCCACTTTTTTAGCGGCTACAACCCCGACTTTTTTAGCTTCCAGTAAAGGTCCCAGTAAGCATGATGACGTGGTGGTTAATTTAACTTTGCCGACTCCGGCTCCAACTCCGGCTCCAACTCCAGCTCCGACACCTGCACCTACGCCGGAACCGATCCCAGTACCGGTTACTACGACTACTGACAGTCACGATATTACTGACAGTTATAATACGTGGAATTTTTATTGGGCTAACGACAGTTGTGCTAATAATCAATGTCAAACTTCTTGCAATACTAAAAATTGTCAAAATCAAGTCGTCAAGCCGGTGGCAACAGCTCAAAGATACTATTCAACTTATTATCGACCAACAACTCAAAGGAGCTATCAAACAGCTTATTCGCCAAGTGGAGGTACTTCCGGCGGTTCATCTGGTGGTAGTAGAGGCTCAAGTGGCGGTTCATCCGGTGGTGGAGGTAGCACAGGCTCCGGCACAACCGGTGGTTGGAATGACACGGGTTGGGACACCGGTTGGAATGATTCCTCTTGGAATGATACCGGTTGGGATACTGGCTGGAACAATGCTAGTAGTGATACCGGTTGGGACACCGGTTGGAATGATTCCTCTTGGAATGACACTGGCTGGGACAATACCGGTTGGGATTCAAGTTCTGGTTGGGATGATACTGGTTGGGATAACACTGGTTGGGATTCAAGTTCTGGTTGGGATGATACTGGTTGGAGTGGAGATTTTGGTGGTGACTTCGGTGGAGATTTTGGTGGTGACTTTGGCGGAGATTTTTAAAATACAAAATAGACCCTACGAGCGCACCTCGGTGCGCTTCTGTGGATTTATTTTAAAGTCCAAAAAGCTATTTACAAAGGAGATAAATAATGGAAAAGAGGTTGGCGATTGTCAGTGAGGTTTTACTTTGGACAGGTATTGTCTTGGGCATAATAACCTTAATGACTATGTTAATTGGCACCACAACAGGCGCTACTGCTCGTTGGGGGTTTAGAGGAGCCATAACATGCGCTACGTTGGCCATAGCTTGTTTTATCGGAAGTTATCTAGCTAATATGATCTATAAGGATCAACAAGCCGAGAAAGAAGCTAGAGATAAAGCTATTGCTCTCGAATTGGCAAATAAGAAAGCTGTTGCCGATAAAAAGGCCAATAGTGCAGCTAAGGCTAAACAGAAGAAACTAACGACTACAGTCACCACTACGGAAGTCGCATCTGGTAATGTATCGTCATAACAGTGTGCCAGTTGTAAATTTAGGTAGCATTTTGTTCCGATAATCTCTTTATTTTTTAGCATTTAGCCCTTGAATTTTCAAGGGCTTTTTTATTGAAAAATAAATTAAAATTAATCATTCGCGTAGGGGCGTATTGCAAGTCGGGGCGTATTGCAATACGCCCCTATAATAAAAATAAAAAAAGCCCATCTGATTATTAATCTCGATGGACTTAAAAAAACAATGTAACTGGTTCAAAGGTTGCTTTCTCAGTTACCTACTGAAAAATTTAGCATCATTGAAAATTAGGTGCGGTTCTGGGCGGTCCATTTGGCCCTGGTCTATTGGGACCGGGCGGTCCTCCTGGGCGGACTTTTGGCGTTAGCTTATAGGCCTTGCAGTCGTTGAGGACACTTCCTCCGGGCGAAAGTAACTCACCGCTGGAGAAAACTCTCTGGTTTCCTTTAGCGAGAGAATACCTTCCGGAGTATAATTCCTTTACCTTGGCCATGGCCGAATTTATTGCTGCCTTAAACTCGTCCTCCTGCTGATAACTACCAATTATTTTGGCTATTACCACAAGGTTGCCACCGTTTCCACTGCCTTCGTAGATGATATACTGCGGTCCTTGAAAAACCACTCTACCGAAATCGGCAGCTGAGGCCACTCCGAAACCGCAACAGATTAGAATTACCAGACTTCCTAATACGACAAAATGTTTTAAAGCTGTTCCTTTCATTCCTCTTCTCCTTTCTTTTGACTTGCAGGCTCAAAGAACGTTATTCCATTCAAATGGAACCTTTTATTATATAAGTTTAAATGGCTTTGTCAAGTAAAAGACGAAGAATTTTTTGGATCAATTTTTTTTGATTTTCTAACTGTTGAGTGATAGTTTCTATTTTTTCTTCCGACCAAACGTTAATTTTAAAATCAGCTTCTGCTCTAATCTCCGCGTGACGAGCTTGCAAATTTTGACCGATCATAATCAAAGGCATCAGAAGAATCTGAATCATGTTGGAAATAAAAAGCCAAAAAACAAATCCCGGAAAAGGATCAAACTGTAATTTTGAAGGAGCGAAAATATTCCAGCCCAGCCAAAAAACTGTCCAGCCGAAAATAATTAGAAAAAAGCCCATAGTTCCCACATTTTGGGTAATCCAAAGAGCAAAACGATCTAATTTGGTAAATTTTTCCTTATGTGTAAAATTGACATTGATAATCGATTCTTTTGTTTTAGCCATTTTTATTTCTTCTTCTTGTTTTTAATTTTAGCTTCTTTTCTCTTTTTTATATCTTCTTTAATTGATTGACTTTGAGCAAAGCGTTTAGTAAAGCGGTCAACTCGGCCGGCAGAGTCGACAATTTTCTTTTGACCGGTGTAAAAAGGGTGACAAACGGAACAAATTTCCACGTTCATTTCAGCAACAGTTGAAGCGGTTTTGACTTCGTTGCCGCAAGCGCATTTGATAGTAGCCGAACCATAATTAGGATGAAGATCTTTTTTCATAGAATATTATTTATAGCAATAAAAAACATCAAAGTATTTCTACTTGTAACATAAAAAAAAGATAAAAGCAAAAATTTAGCTTTTGCGTTTAATTAAAATCAAAGCGAAAATAGCCGTTGAAGACATTAGAAATAGCATAAAAGTTAAAATAACCCGGTAATCGTCAAAAGGATGAGGAATAATTACATTCATACCCATAAAAGAAGCAAGCAAAGTGGCAGGTAAAAAGCTAATTGAAAAAGCCGTCAGAATGTTTATAATCTTGTTTAATTTGTAGGAAATAAGTGTGTTGTTGGTGCGATGAAGCGCATTGACCGTTTCCCAATAATTTTCCAGTGTGTTCCAAATTTGGATGTTGGTAGCGACGATATCTTGAGCGTAAATGCGGAGAAAATCGTTACGGGAAACTTCTTCTTTGGCAAAAATAGAGCGAAAAACGGGCAATTGAGGCTTAATAACCCTTCTGACATCGAGTATATCTCTTTGTAAAAGGGTAATTGATTTAAGTGTTCTATTCTCTCTTTCGTTAAATAGGTCGGTCTCAATTCTTTCGGTTTCTTGGGCGAGACGATCGAGAAAGGGATAATAACTATGCAAAATTTGGGCAATAATGATAAAAAGTAAATAGAAAGGTCCTTTCTCGAAATATTTACGACTGGCCTCAATATTTTTTTGACATTGATTAAAAAAGAAATCAAGGGGTGAATTTTCGTGGGAGCAGACAGTGACAACAAATTTGTTATTGACAAGAATGTCAACTTCTCCTATCTCGTGAAAACCACCGTCTTTATTGAAAATAGGGAAATGAAAAACGGCAAAAAAATAACCTTCATGCTCGCTGTACTGTGGCCGATAAATAGGAATAGTCAGTTTGCCGATAATTAGCGGATGGAGCTGAAACTCACCTTGAATAAAGGAGATGTCTTCCGCTTTGGGCTCTTCAATAAAGATCCAAGAGAGATTTTTGTGAGAAATAGATTGCATTAATTTGTTTTGATATTATATTTAAGATAATAAAGATTTTTTTTAAAAAGCGGAAATAAATTTGCCTCGAAGACCTAAAGAGCCAGTTTGTTCGATTTTTATTTTAGCCCATTGGCCGATCTTGGGTGTTTTAGTTTTGTTTGAAATAACTCCGATAACATCTTTGTTATCTAAATTTTTGCCAATTATCCATTTTTGATCGGCTTTTTTTTGAATTTTATCAATAAGAATAATAATTTCTCGGTTTAAATATTTCTGGTTCTGTTTCTCGGCTATTTTTTGCCAAGTTTGGTCTAAGATTTGTTGTCGTTTTTTCTTGGTTTTAGTCGAAACGTTGTCAGGATAAAGATAAGCAGCTGTTTCCGGCCGAGGAGAATATTTGAGAGCGTAAAGCTTTTCAAAACCAACTTTTTTAACAAGAGTTAAAGAATCTTGGAAATCTGCTTCGCTTTCGTTTGGAAAACCGACCAAAATATCGGTAGAGAGGATTATATTCGGTATGGAAGCACGGATTTGTTTAATTATTTCAAAATAATCTTCGCGAGTATAGCGGCGATTCATCTTGGCCAAAATGCGATTACTGCCTGATTGAATGGGTAAATGTAATTGACGAGAAATTTTAGGACAATTTTGTAAAGTTTCGATAAAATTTTGATCAAGATCTTTGGGGTGAGAGGAAAGAAAACGAATCCAAAAATTACCGGGAATAGCATTGATGGCACGGAGCAATCGAGCAAAATTCCATTTTTGTTTTTTCTGGTCGAGGCCTTGATAGCTGTTAACATTTTGACCCAGTAAAAATATTTCTTTATAACCTTTCTTAATCAACTTTGTAATTTCAGCTAGCAAAAGTTCGGGCGATCTTGATATTTCCGGACCGCGAGCATAAGGTACAACGCAGTAAGCGCAAAAATTGTTGCAGCCGGTGACGATGGGAAGGTAGGCGCGATAATGCGATGAATAATCAGCTTTAATTGAATAAAAATCGTCTTGGCAAGAGCCGTTGGAAGTAATCTCCGGTTGAAAAATAGTTGTTAACTTTTTAATTTGTTCCGACCACCGGTTAATAGGAGTGAAAAAAATATTTGTAAAAGCGAGACGTTCTTGAATGTCAACTCGATGGCTAAGACAACCGGTCAAAATAATGATTGCCGCCGAATTTTTTTGACGAAGTTTTTGGGTCCAATTAATGATTCTTTCTTCTGCTCCTTGGCGAACACCGCAACTTACAACGATAATAACGTCACTTTGTGGTGAAAGCGGAATTTTTTGACCGCCGATTTTTTGCAGAGAGGCAGTGATAATTTCGGCATCGGCGTAGTTCATTTGACAGCCGAAAATGGAGAGAGAGAAAGAGAACATAATGTAAATTTCTTCTAACGGTGAATTAGATCTTCTCTATAATTTCTTTGGCTTTTTGAGACAGTAGACAGTCCTCGAATTGTAATTTTTTAGTTAATTTACCAGTAGCCAGAATTTTAACTTTGGCGTTGTGGCGGGCTCGGCTTCTTTTATTGAGTTTAATCAAGCCTTTTTCGGTCAAAGTTTTAAGAGAAACGGTTTCGCCGGTAGCAAAATGTTTATCCAGAAAAGAAAGAGAAAGAGGAATATTAGCCATTTTTGGCGAAGTAAAACCTTGAATCTTAGGAGAACGACCGACAAGCGTAGTGTCTTGACCTTCAAAACCGGGAGTGATATTACCTCCAGAACGAGCCTTTTGGCCTTTACAACCTCGACCCGAATAAGTTCCGCGTTTACCTCCGCGGCCAACTCTTTTCTTAGTTTTATTCTGTTTAGGACGTTTAAGATGGTGAATTTGCATGGGAATCTTTTAATTGTTTTAACGCTTCAATCATGGCTCTGGCCGTGTTAATCTTGTTGTTAGATCCGAGGCTTTTCGCCGTCAGATTTTGGATACCGCTTAAGTCGGCAATTACGCGTAAAGCGCCACCGGCGACAATTCCTTTGCCAACTTTGGCCGGTTTGATAATAATTTTAGCGCTTTTATGTTTAAGAGCTACTTCGTGAGGAATAGTTCCGTTGGTAATTGGAAAGGTAATCAGATGTTTTTTAGCCTCGTTAACGGCTTTACCGATGGCGTTGGAGACGTCCGTTCCTTTGGCGACGCCGATGCCCGTCTTACCTTTATGGTTGCCGATAACTACAGTGGCTCTAAAACTAAAACGGCGACCTCCTTGAACGACACGAGCAACGCGAGCAACGTGTAAAAGGGTGTGATCAAACTCTTTGGCCGGTCCACGATTACCTCGACCTCGACGGTTATCTCGTCTTCCTCGGTTGTCTGCGCGATTATTTTGGGGTTTAACTTCTTGTTCGTTCATAAAAAACTTTTTAGCTAAAATTAAGATTGGTGTTCTAAAATTCCAAACCAGCTTGGCGAGCGGAATCGGCTAAAGCTTTGACTCGGCCGTGGTATTTATAGCCTCCGCGATCAAACACTATTTTTTTGATGCCTTTTTTGAGACATTTTTCGGCTAGTAAAGTCCCGATTTTTTCCGCTAAAGTAGTCTTGCTATCTTTTTTGGTGATTTTTCGGCTGTTAGCCTCGGCAATAATTTGGTTGGAATCGTCGTCAATTGCTTGAGCGTAAACGTAACGCAAGCTAAAAAAAACATTCAGCCGAGGTTTTTCGGCTGTGCCTTTAATTTTGCTTTTAATTCGATTATGACGCTTTTGACGCGATTGGTTGCGAGAAATATTCATAGAGAAAAATTAACTGGTATCATTAAATAACCTTTTTTAGTCTTTGTCCAATTTTTTGGAATTTTTGATTCAGACAGACAAAAGTGTGTCAGTATAATATTTTATTGCCAAGATTTTTATATTAGGCAAATATTATTGTAGAGGTGTCCGGTGAGGTATCCCTGTTGTGATAAAAGTTTAACTTTTTTAAAACAGAAGAATGGAAAAATCCAAAGTATTTTTGATTGTCGGATTGGGTAACCCTGGTCGGGAATACGTTAATACACCACATAATGTTGGCCGTTTAGTCGCGGATTCATTAGTGGAAAAATACGAACAAAATCTAAAAAAAATGCTTGCGGTGCAAAGTAAAATCAGTAAATTTAGCTTAAATGATCAAGCCATTATTTTACTTTTGCCGGAAACTTTTATGAATAAATCGGGCTTAGCGGTCAAAAAGGCACTGCAATACTGGAAGATCAAAGTGGCTAATTTGTTAGTGGTACAGGATGATTCGGATATGCCAATTGGTCGGATAAAATTAGTAAATGATCAAAGCGCGGGTGGTCATCGAGGTATTGAAAGTATTATTCAAGCCTTGGGTCATCAAAAATTTACGCGTTTAAAAATAGGAATTAGACCGGCTCATTTACCTCAAGGAGGTGAAAATCATGTTAAAGCCGAACAATTTATTTTAAGGCCGATGTCGCTTGATATTTTAGATCAAATAGCAAAGCCAGCCGTCAAAGAGATAGAAAATTGGTTAAATATGCAGTTATAGACGTTCTGCAGGGCTTTTATACGGAGATTAAGGTGTTTATTAAATATTTGTTAATCGCGTGATTTTAGCCAGCTTAGCCAGTTTTTTGGTGATTTGAGGATTAAAATTTTTTTCCAAATAGGGGATTAATTTTTGTCTCAAACGATTACGCTGATAGTTAAGACAATAGTTTAGTTTGTCGTTATAATAAGGAAAATTAGTTGAGTGCATCAACAGAGTGATTTCTTCTTTGGGACAGTCTAACAAGGGACGAATAATTTTTCGATGTAATAAAGACATACCTTGTAAACCGTGTAAACCAGAACCGCGAATGATGTGAGCTAAAACAGTTTCGGCTTGATCGGATTGATGATGAGCGACGGCGATAAAATTTGCTTTTTGCTTTTTCCGTTCAATTTCCAGTAGACGATATCTTTCTCGACGCATCCAATCTTCCAGATTAGTTTTGGGAGGACAAGAGCGAGCCGAAAGAAGAGAACAAGGCAGATTAAGCTTTTGAGCTAATAAGGTAGCTATTTTTCCGTAAAAATCATCCTCGTTCAAATAATGATGATTAACGTAAGTGGGAAAAAGTCGCCAGTGATATTTCTTTTGAAGTTGAGAGAGAGAAAGCAATAAAAAAACCGAATCTAAACCACCGGATAAAGCCACAATAATCCCGCTTTGAGAGATTCCAGGTACAGAATTTAAATTTGTGATCATTTTTTGGCTGTTACGTCGCCAAATTTTCCCTTGGAAAAACATCGGTTATAATAAATTTCAATCTTAATATTATTGACTGTTTAGCAATGAAAAGCGATTTTGGCAAAAAATTTCGTTTCTCGAAAGAAGGAGTCTTTCTTTTCTCTCTTCCGATTATTTGGCAGATTTATCATTTTGTGTCGCCTCGATCACCCTTTGAATTGATCGTGGCTTCGGGGATTTTTTTTACGATAGTTCCTTTCGTTGTTGTGCGTTTTATCCTGCGAGACAATATCTATTTTTTGGGTTTTCGCCGAGGTTTTTTTGGTAAGGGGATAAGCGGCATTTTACTCGGTTGGATTGCTTTTTGGCCGATTTTGAATTTTTTGGCCGACCAAACGGAATTTCGTCAAATTTATCCGCCATTTAATTTTATGAAAGAGAATGCGGTTAACTTAGTCTTGGCGGAAATTTTCTTGATTTTACCTATATTTTTTAGTGTTCAGACGTTTCTTTTTGGTTATGTCTATGAAGGTTTTCGTCGTTTAATGGGCAAAAAAATTTCTTTTGTGCTTTTGGGTTTGGTCGGGATACCTCTCTTCTATTGGGGACAATTACCAATAGAAATGGTTCTTTCTTCTTTGGTCGGTTTTACTACTCTTTGGATTAGAGAGCGATCAAAATCTATTATTTATCCCATTTTATTTGGCTGGGGACTCTCTTTTATACTAGATTTTTTAATCGTTTACAAAATATATGCCGGTGCCTAGAATTGGTCGGGAATATTTTCTTCTAATTCAGTAAATTTAACCATACTTTCGTTGAAGAACATGGGGATTTTACCAAGAGGACCGTTACGATGTTTCGCTACAATAATATCAGCGATTTTTTGTCGTTCCGTTTCTTTTTTTTCGCGATCTTCACGGTAAATAAAAAGAACGACGTCAGCGTCTTGTTCAATGGACCCTGATTCACGTAAATCAGATAATTTGGGAATTTGAGGAGAGCGAGCTTCGACAGCGCGAGATAACTGGGAAAGAGCTAAAACAGGGATATTTAACTCGCGAGCTAGACTTTTTAGAGAGCGAGAAATCTCGGCAATTTCTTGAACACGTCCTTCACTGGCGCGCCGACCTTCCATCAGTTGGAGATAGTCGACCACAATGAGTTTAATGCCGTTTTCCATTTGTAGTCGGCGCGCCAAGGTGCGCATTTCCATAATGTTAGCGGTGCCCGTGTCATCAATAAAAATTGGCGCGTCTGACAGAACGCCGAAAGCTTCACCTAATCTGCGAAAATCATTATATTCGCCTTCATCTTCCAGCTTACCGGTTCGAAGTTTCCAAAGATCAACTTCCGCTTGAGAAGCTAAAAGGCGGTCGACTAACTGATCTTTACTCATTTCCAAAGAAAACATTGCTACGGGATTTTTTTCTTTAACCGCTACGTGACGGAGAATATCCAAGGCCAAAGTGGTTTTTCCTAAACTGGGGCGAGCGGCTAGAATAATGAGGTCGGAACGTTGTAAACCGCCTAAAATATTATCCAAACCGCGAAAACCAGTGGTAATGCCTCTTAAAAATTCGGAATCTTTATGAATGTGTTCAATTCTTTCGAAAGCTTCACCGAGAATATCGCGAATAGGAATAAAATCTTGACGAGTGTGCTTTTGAGAAACGGCAAAAAGCTTTTGTTCAGCTTTATCAAGAACTTTTTCAACATCTTCATCCTCGCTCTGACCCAATTCGCCGATATCGGCCGCCGCTTCAATTAGTCTTCTCAAAGTGGCTTTTTTTTGAATCACTTTGGCATAGGAGGCAACGTTGGAAGAGGAAGCGACATTGCCGACTAAGTCAGCTAAATAAGTGGCGCCACCGATTACTTCTAATTTTTTTTGTTCTGACAAAACATTGGAAACATTGAGCATATCAATCGGTTCTTGTTTCTCGTAGAGTTTCAACATTGCTTCGAAAATGGTTTGGTGAGCAGTCCGGTAAAAATCTTCCGGACGTAAAAAATCCGCCACTTTGACCACGGCGTTTTCGTCGATCATTAAAGCTCCGAGAACGGAAATTTCGGCCTCGATATTTTGGGGAGGTAGTTTGACACCGGGAAGATTTTCCATAAGTAAAATTGTTTATTTTCGGAATGATTTAAAGGGAAGAAGCGAGAAAGATTAGTAAAAAATTTCTAGTTTTGATTATATCCGAATCATTTATTTTAGAGCGGGAAAAAATTTCCGCCAAGGTTTGAGTTAAAGTAGTTGATTCTTCGCTTATTTTCAAGATTTTAATAATTTCCGACGGAACCCTGACTAAATTTTTGGGTAAAACTAGCGGTTTTTCCAGGGATAAAATGTTGAAAAATTGAAAAGAATGGGGATTATTTTGCACAAAAAAATTATTTTTAGCCAACGATTGCGAACATTTTTGGCAAAGTAATCCCGGTTCGTTAGGCCAAAAAAAGGCGGTTTTGTCGGTCGGCCATTTTTCTCCGCAGGCGGTACAGTTTTGCCAATGAGGACAAAGCCCTTCTATCTTTAAGAACTTAACCGTAAAATAAATAAAATTAATTTTTTGTGTTTTTTCTTCCAGCCAAGATTCTTCCGCCGAAATAATTTCTTGCCAGAGTGAAAAAATTTTGGGCATTTGAATATTGAAAGGCAAAAAATGTTTTAATAAACGCACATAGAAAAAATACCAACTAAGACTTTGATAACTTTGATGGAGAGGAGAAAAGAATTTTTTGGGAGAAAGAGTAATAAGGCGGTAGTGAGGATTATGCTGTTCGCCGGAAACTGATAAAGTCGCCCAAACGCAGCTGGGAGGTTCGGTCCAACTAGCTAGTTTGGCATTAGCCTTGTAAAGGCCGGTGGCAGTGACGCGAATTAAACCAAATTTTTTAGTTAGAAAAAGCAAGGTTCCTTCTTCGTTGTATTTTGGTTCCTTTTCAAGGACAAAACTGAGAGTTTTAATTTGAAACATTTGAATAAGTTGATTATGATTAAAATAATTTTAGAAGATAACTATTAAATTAAAAAATTATGGTGGTCAAAATGGAAAATTTAGAGAAAGAACGCACTTTTTTGATGATGAAACCGGATGGTGTGGTTCGCGGTTTGACAGGTGAAGTAATTAAAAGAGTAGAACGTTGTGGCTTAAAATTGGTGGCGCTGAAAATGTTTCAAGCTACCCGAGATCAAATTGACGAACATTATCCCAAAGACGAAGGTTGGATGAAAAGAATCGGAGAAAAGACTAAGGTTAACTACGAAAAATACGGTTTAGATGTGGCTACTTTGGGGACGACGGATAATTTAAAAATCGGTCAAATGGTGCGAGGCTGGCTTCTGGATTATCTAACGTCCGCCCCGATGATTAAAATGGTAATTGAAGGTCCGCATGCTGTTGATTTAGTACGCAAAATGGCTGGGAATACCATTCCCGCCCAAGCGGAAATGGGAACCATCAGAGGTGATTTTTCTGTTGATTCAGCTGCTTTCGCCAATCGAGACAAACGAGCTATTTTTAACGTTGTTCACGCCTCGGAAACTCCCGAAGAGGCGGAACACGAAATTGATTTTTGGTTTGGAATAGATGAGATTAACGAGTACGAGAGAGTGGAAGAGAGTACGTACAAGATTAAGAGATAACGAGGATAAAATTTCTAATTCACCTAATTTCTAATTTCTAATAAAAATCCAGAAAATTAGGTATTATGTTAGGAATTAGAAATTAGACAATTAGAAATTTATTTTAGTCTATGGACTGTCTTTTTTGTCAAATTGTCGCCAAAAAAATCAAAGCCGATATTGTTTGGGAAAACGAAACGGTTTTGGCTTTTCGAGATATTCATCCGCTAGCACCGGTGCATATTTTGATTATTCCCAAAAAGCACATTAGTTCTATGAATGATGTGACGGTGGCAGATAAGGATATTTTGGGGGAGATGCTCTTGACAGCTGTTGAGTTGGCTAAGAACTTAGGTATTGCCGAGAAAGGTTATAAATTATTAATCAGAACTGGTCGGCACGGTGGTCAAGAAGTGCCTCATATTCATTTACACTTGATTGGCGGAGCAAGATTAAGTGAAGGGATAGGAATAGCAAGGTAATTTCTAATTTACCTAATTTCTAATGAAAACGCAGAAATTAAAATTTGCTTGTTTCTGGGCCGTTAGCTCAGTTGGTAGAGCGCTACATTCGCATTGTAGAGGTCACCGGTTCGACTCCGGTACGGTCCACATTTAGGTGGCATCGGCTGAGACGAAACTTCCTTTTAGTTTTTTATAAAAAGAAAAACTCCGTTAATTTAACGGAGTTAGTAAAAAATTGAGCAAGAAGAGAGAAAAATTAATTTATAATAGGTTTCGGACTATGTAGCTTGCCGTAAGTAATAATTATACGAATAGCGTGATAGTTTAGAAGTATTCGACTTAATTCTCTTGATCTTCTAGAACAAACTTGACGGGCACACTGAATCTTAATATCAATTTCAACTAGGAGCCAATTGAGATTGTAACGGGAAATATTACTTTCTTGTTTTAAATCTTCTTCCAGCTCCAGCCGGGTTTGATGAAAAAAATTAACGTACCAATCGCAACTGCCACATTCTTCGGCTTTTGCTGAAGAATGTCCACTCAAGATAAAAACCAATAGCAAAGTAGCTATCATTCCTAAATTTTTCATTTTGCTTCCTTTCCGGATTTTTTCTTAGCTTAAAGAGCTTGCAGTTTTTAACCGTTCATACTAGCAGACAATTTTGTTTTGTCAAAGCCAAAAACTTCCTTATTTTTCCCCAATTTAATCTTGGCTTAATATTTTCTTGTGCTATCATTCCAAAATAAGAGTTTATTTTTTATTTTTTTTATGGCTAAATTAGTGATCGACATTGAAACTGTCGGAGAAGATTTTGATCAAATGGATGAAATAACTCAAGAATCCCTGACTTATGGGATCAAAAAAGAAGCGAAAAATGAAGCTGAGTATCAAGTTGCGCTGGCAAATTTGAAAAACGAAATGGGTTTTTCGCCTTTAATGGCTAAAATTGTGACCATTGGGGTGCTTGACGTTGAGCAAAATAAAGGAGTGATCTATTTTGCGGCGCCGGGAGAAAATTTAATCGAATTCGAAGAAGGCGACTTTAAATTTAAACCGATGACCGAAAAAGAGATGTTGCAAAATTTCTGGGAAGGAGCTAAAAGTTATGATACTTTCATTACCTTCAATGGTCGCGGTTTCGATATCCCTTTTATTATTACTCGTTCGGCCGTCAATCAAGTGAAAATTACGCGTGATTTAATGAGTAACCGTTACTTGGGTAGCCAACGTGGCGCGATACACGTGGATCTTTTTGACCAATTAACTTTTTACGGGTCGACTCGGCGTAAAGGCGGACTACATCTATGGTGTCGAGCTTTAGGTATCGCGTCTCCCAAGAGAGAAGGAATTAACGGCGACGACGTCGCGCGTCTTTTTCAAGAAAAAAAGTTTATTGATATTGCCAAATACAATACGCGCGATTTAATCGCCACTAAGGAGCTTTACGTTAAGTGGCGTGAATTTATGACTTTATAATCGAATTTTATATTACTATTCTTACAATGAAAAAAACGTTAAGTATTATCGTACCAATTTATAATGAAAAAGCGAATATTTTGCTTTTTCATATGGCTCTCAATCCGATTTTGGAAAATTTACCATACGACTTTGAAATTATTTTTGTGGATGATGGCAGTTTAGATGATACAATTGATGAAATTAAAAAATTAACTAAGAAGGACATAAGAGTTAAATATTTGGAATTTTCACGTAATTTTGGCAAAGAAACGGCTATGACGGCAGGTATTGATAATTGCCGAGGTGAAGCTTGCTTGATTATTGATGCTGATTTGCAGCATCCCGTAGAGCTAATTCCCGAATTTGTCAAAAAATGGGAAGAAGGTTTTGAAGTAGTAGTGGGAGTGAGAAAAAGAAATAAAAAAGCCGGTTTAATTAAACAAATTGGTTCTTATCTTTTTTACAAAATCATTCGAGCTATTTCTAACGAAGGCAAAATTAAAATGCCTGTTGGGGCTACTGATTTTCGTTTACTCGATCGAGTGGTTATTGAAGAATTTAAACGGTTTACGGAACGCAGTCGCATGACCCGAAGTTTGATTGACTGGCTAGGCTTTCGACGTATTTTTATTGACTTTGAGGCCAGGGAACGTTTAAATGGCAAATCGAGATATAATTTCTGGAAACTTTTTCGCTTGGCTATGAGTACTTTTGTTTCAGTTAGTCTTTTACCTCTGAAATTAACAGGCTATTTAGGTTTATTTATTACTCTAGTCGCCGGATCTTTTGGCTCTTATCTTTTTATTAGCAAGTATTTTTTTGATACGGGTTTTGCCCGAAGCTTTTCCGGACTGGCGCAACTGGCTATTTTGCTGGTCTTCTTGGTCGGCATTATCCTGATGTCATTGGGGACTATCGCTCTTTACATTGCCAATATCCATGGAGAAGTCCGCAACCGTCCCATGTACGTAATTCGCAGTCGCAAATTGTAAAAATCAGCCAGAGTTTATTCAGAGTAATTCAGGGGCTGATCCTGAATATAATCGATTTTTAATTTGAGCGCGATTTCGGCTTTTTGTAGTTCTGTACCTAAATCAAAAGCGTGAGAAATCAGAGAAACACCCAGTTGGTCGTTTATTTTACGAGCTAATTCCAGAGCTGGTTTTGGCCTATTCATTGTCTGGTTAAAAGTTTGCAGAGGTAATCCTTCGGGAGAAAAATGCTCAACTTTGATAACTTGTTTTTTTGGGTTGATATCGACTCTAAAAAAACCGCGCGGATCGGTTTCAAAAGGGTCAAAGGAATTTTCAGTGATAATTTTTTGAGCTTCCGACCAATTAAAATCATAAATGTGAGCGCTGGCTGAGATAAAAGTTAAATTTCCTAGCGGAATGTCAGTTTCGTGAGCGATTTGTTGTTGCAATTTGCGTAGGCCAAAAGCGTTAAGAGGCCAACCGCCAAAAATATCGTGACTGCGGACGTAAACGTTAAGATTCAATTTTTCTTGATTTTTAAGAGCTTGGATAAGAGTGATACAAGGTCGATGCTCGGCTTCAATGTCGACTTTGGGATCAAAAAGGACACCAACCGCCTCTCGAGCGTTGGGATCTTTTTGGAGTTTCTCGATAATTTTTTTTACTTGATCGATTCCGAAGTGACCGCCTAGTCGATTACCGTAAGTATAATGCAATCCGGCTAATTTTTCTTTTTGTAAAATCTGAGGCAGATAGCTGGCAATTTTTTCCCGATCAAAACCTAAATATTGAGGCAGAAAAAAATTATCCGGATCCTCGTCGGTAACAACAGCGGTTAAATTCAAAATCTCTTTAATTTTCATAGAGTCTGTTTCTTTGACCTCGCCAAATTTTAAGATATTTTTAAGAGCTTTTAACCAAGTTTCAGCAATGGTTCGACCACGAACTTTAAAAACGGAAGAGTCGGTAGGAAAATGGCAGAATAAATCCGTTATTTCTTTTTCGGCCGGTTCGGGAAATTAGA
>JAJYBC010000013.1 GCA_021779255.1 bacterium
AAATAGTGCCGATTTTTGGGGAATATTACCGATCATTGGATATACCCAAACTGTTTTAGGTCAGATAGCCGGCTATAATTTATGGTGGCTTCTTTCTTTTTTCTTGGCTTTTCTCGGGATGTATTTTTTTGTTAAGGAAATTACTCAATCAAAATGGGGGTCCCTAGCTGCCGGTTTTATTTTCTCTTTCGCCCCTTTTCATTTTGCTCAAGCCACCGCCACTAACATCGGCGCTATGCACTATGAATGGTTTCCTTGGCTAGCCTTTTTTCTTCAACGCTTTTTTAAATCAGTCTCTTGGAAAAACGCTTTGGGAGTTTCTCTTTTTTTTATTTTAATTATCGCAACCGAACATCAGTTACTAGCTTTTTTTCTGGTTTTTTTGATTTTTTATTTACCGTTCCTACTATTTCTTTACCCTCAAACACTAAAAAATTGGCGCTTTTGGTTAATTGTCGCTTCCGGTCTCTTGTTTATTTTCTTAATTGGCGCTATTCAATACCAAAAGATTTGGGAGATCGCTCATTCAAAAGACAATTTTTTGATTCCTCCTTATTCTCAAGTGGAAGACTATTCTGCCGATGCAATTGATTTTTTGTTACCCGCTCATTTCCAAACTTTTTGGGGCGAAAGATTTAACGCAATAAGGACAAATTTATCCTCTAACCAAGAGGGGAGACAAACTTTTTATTTAGGCTATCTAGCTACTTTTCTTGCCCTTTTCGGTTTTTTTAAGACTCTGAGAAAAAAAGATTCAAAAGATTCTTCACGTCGATGGGTTATTTTTTGGATGATCATAACTCTGGTTTTTCTCGTTTTTAGTCTCGGACCGACTCTTCATTGGCGAGGGACAACTTATTTATCACAAAAAATGCCTTATTATTGGCTTTATCTTTATCTTCCTTATTGGCAGTATATTCGAACGACCAGTCGCATTTTTGTAATCGCTCTTTTCGGCCTTTCCGTTCTAGCCGGTTTCGGAGTTACTTTTCTCGAAAAATTTATTCGAAACAACTGGTCAAAGTCTCGATCAGTTAAAATTTTAACCGGCCTTCTCTTTCTGGGTCTTCCTTTGGAATATCTTTCTTTGCCGGTTCCCAAGCTTGATTTAAGCTACTCTCCTCTCTATACAAAAATGGCCGGGGAAACGGAAAAATATTCCATCTTGGAAATTCCGGGCGCTACCAGCTACGATTTTGGATCTTATTCTATGTACACAGCCACCATACACGGCAAAAACAAAATCGATGGCATTGATTTCGCTCGCTCGGAAGATAATCGCTGGGAATTTCAAAGAAGCACTCCCATCATCGAAAAATTACTCTATGGCTTATCTGTTAGCGATAAAAACAGTAATGAAGTTGATGGGAGTAACGGAGATATTATAATTTCCGATTACACCCCTTTAGCTATTTCTATTTTTAATTTTTATCATATTCGCTATATTACCGTCAGCAAAGATAATTTCAGTCAAAAATTCGATTCACAAGCCTATAAAAATACTCTTCAATATTTGGAACAAAATTTGGGATTAAAAGCTTCTTATGAAGATAAATTTTTGAAAGCTTATCTTGTTCCCAAAGAAGAGCCCAAGGGTGTTTTTTTAGCAATGGACACTGGAATAAATAACAGTTGGGGAGAAAAAGAAGGAACAGGTAAGAGTCGAGCTCGTTGGGCTTCCGACGGAGCCACTCTAAAACTGATTAATATGGGCTCTGCCCCAACCAATGTTAACGTTGCTTTCAAAGCCAACATTAAATACCTTCGCCAATTAAAAATCAGTTTGGACGGACAAATCGTTCAAGGAATTAATCTTAAAGAATTTAAAGGTGATTATTCTTTTCCCGTCAATCAAATCTCACCGGGTGAACATAAGCTAACCTTTCAAATTCTGGATGAAAACAACCTTCCCGTCGTCTGGACCGATAACAATGTCCCTCTGCAATCTAACCGCGGAATCAAATTTTCTCAATTTACATCGATAGAAAAATAAAAATATGCTATTCTCGTATAGAGACGTATTCTGGCACATCTCTTTGCAAATTTCGAATTTATAAACAAAATCTATGTTTATTAGCGATAAAAATCTTAAAAATTTTCTTCTGGAATCGGAAATTATCCCTCCTCAAACCTTGGACGAAATAGAAAAAGAAGCTCTGGAGAAAAAACAAAAAATAGGTGATTTACTTTTAGAAAAGGGATTACTTCAAGAGGAACAATTGAGAAAAACTTATGCCTATCTTTTGGGCATTCCTTTTGTTAATCTAGAAAATCAGTATGTAGCTAAAGAAATTCTCAATATTATTCCCGAGCCGATTGCTCGCAAACATAAAATTATTGCTTTTGAAGAAGAAGATCATAAAATTAAAGTCGCGATGCTCGATCCTGAAGATTTGCAGACTATTGATTTTATTCGTAAAAAAACTCAAAGCAAGATTCTGCCTTGTCTCACTTCGGAAAAATCTATTCAACATATTTTGATTCAATATCAAAAATCTCTTAAAGCTGAATTTGGCGATATTATCAGCGAAAATATCAAGTTTGCCTCCGCTTTGGACGAAGCAAAAGGAAATAATGCCGGAGAAGGTAAAACAGAAGAAGATCTCAAGAAAAAAGCGGAAGAGCTACCTGTCGTCAAAGTAGTTGATGTCCTTTTAAAACACGCTATTTTACAACAAGCCAGTGATATTCATATTGAACCGGAAGAAAAAGAAGTGGTGGTTCGCTATCGAATTGATGGTATTTTACACGATGTTATGTTTCTGCCAAAAGAAGCTTTTTCGACCGTTATCGCTCGTATAAAAGTTTTATCTAACCTTAAATTAGATGAGCATCGATTACCTCAAGACGGCCGGTTTAAATTGGAAACATCCGACTATAAATTTTCTTTTCGTGTATCCGTTCTGCCTATTATGGATGGAGAAAAAGTGGTAATGCGTCTTCTCAATGAATCGTCCAAGGGATTAACTCTGGAGCAACTCGGTTTTCGAGAGAAATCTTTGGAAGCTCTGCAAAAAAATATTCGTCGATCTCATGGCATGATTTTGGTAACTGGGCCTACCGGTTCAGGAAAAACAACCACTCTTTACACCATAATGGATATTTTGAATAGTAATCAAGTCAATATTAGTACAGTGGAAGATCCTATCGAATATCGAATGTCCCGCATTAATCAAACCCAAGTCAACCCTAAAATCGGTCTTACTTTTGCCGCCGGATTGCGTTCACTACTGCGTCAAGATCCTGATATTATTATGGTTGGAGAAATTCGAGACGAAGAAACAATGCATATAGCTATCAACGCCGCTATGACAGGTCATTTGGTTCTTTCAACCATTCATACTAACTCGGCGGCTGCCACTATTCCAAGACTTCTGGATATGGGAGCGGAGACTTTTTTGCTGGCCACCACTCTTAATATCGTTATTGGACAAAGGTTAGTTCGTAAAGTTTGTTCTAATTGCAAAGAAGAATATCAACTCAACGAAAGAGAAGTGGAGGAACTTGGCGCTAAGATTGATTTAAAGAAAACCTTAGAAATTCTCCAACGAGAGAAAGCTCTGCCAATCACAACTAACGATTTCCGAGAGATCAAATTCGTTAGAGGAAAGGGTTGCGCTCAATGCTCGGAAACTGGTTATAAAGGTCGTATTGGCATCTATGAAGTTTTGGAAGTTGACGATAAAATTCGCTCTCTAATTGCAGAAAGAAAACCAACTACCGAGATTGAAAGCTTTTCCGTCGAGAAAGGCTTTCTTCTGATGCTCCAAGACGGCTTTATTAAAGCTGTTCAAGGTCTAACAACCATCGAAGAAATTCTAAGAGTCACCCAAGAATAATAATTAAAAATTAGGTAATTAGAAATTATTTATCATGTCTATTTCCTCTGTCCGCCAATGGTTTGCCACTCAGCAATGGCTTCTTTGGGCCACCTCTGGCATGATGATCTCCTTGGGTCTGAGTGTTCTGTATAGCCTTTTTTATAACACTCCGGAAATAAAAATTTTCTATCGCCAGCTAATTTATGTCTCTCTTGGACTAATCTTGGCTTTTCTAGTTGAAAAATACGATTATCGCACAACTAAAAAAATTATTCCTTGGATGTTTATCTTCTCTTTTTCTCTTTTGATTTTAGTTTTACTGGTTGGAAGCACCATAAACGGCACGACCGGTTGGCTTAATTTAAAATTTTTCAGTTTTCAACCGGTGGAAATTGCCAAATTAACAGCTATTTTTAGTTTAGCTAGCTTTTTCGCTCGTTATCATAATCTACTCTACTCTTGGCGAGTTTTAATTGTTTCTTTTTTGATTCCTTTACCTTTCGCTATTTTAATTATGTTACAGCCCGATCTAGGATCCACTTTGGCCCTTTATGGCATTTGGCTGGGGTTTTTGTTAGCTTCTTCTCTCAGCTGGCGAAGTAAATTTCTAATTCTCTTCACCGGACTTCTTTTGGTAATTTTCAGTTGGTTTTTTCTTCTAAAGGATTACCAGAGAGCCAGACTCGGCACTTTTCTTAATCCGGAAGTTGATTCTCAGAATTTTGGCTACAATACCCTTCAATCCATTACAGCCGTTGGTTCAGGCAGATTACTGGGAAAAGGACTTGGCTACGGCTCTCAAAGCCAGCTTCATTTTTTACCGGAAGCTCATAGCGATTTTATTTTTGCCGTTTTAGCTGAAGAGTCCGGCTGGATTGGTTCGGTTATTTTTTTGGCAGTAACCGGATTTTTTCTTTTTTCCATTTTAAACACAGCTCAAGTTAGTCGAGACAATTTTGGTTACTTTTTATCCATTGGTATTTTTTGGTTTTTTCTAATTCATTTTTCCATCAACGTCGGAATGAATTTAGGAATTTTACCGGTTATCGGCTTGCCCTTGCCTTTTTTAAGCGCTGGGGGAACTAATTTATTCGTTTCTTTTTTAATGATCGGGGTTCTACAAAGCATTACCGGCTTAGGCGTTAAAAAAATCTAACAGAAAAAAGCTTGAAAACACTTACAGGGACTGGTTTCCAAAATTTGACATATTATTTACCTGTGGTATTTATCTATATAGAGCGAAAAAAGCTTATTAAATCAAAAAAATTGATGCCGAAAACACTTTTTGGTAAAGAAGGGGGGTGGAAAATATGAATAAAGAAGAATTAGTATCCGCTGTAGCCAAGAAAGCCGGCCTTTCCAAGCGAGAAGCTGAAGGTGCTCTCAAAGCTACTTTGGAAGCAGTAAAAGATGCTCTCAAAAAAGGAAGTAAAGTTACTTTGACCGGTTTTGGAACTTTTTTGGTTGCTAAAAGAGCTGCCCGCAAAGGAGTAAACCCACAGACAGGCGCTTCGATTAACATTCCCGCTAGAACCGTTCCACGATTCAAAGCCGGAAAAGGACTCAAAGAAGCCGTGAAATAGATTGTATGAAAAGAAATTAAATCAATAAAAAGAAGGCTTAACGGCCTTCTTTTTATTTACATTTTTAATTATTGGTGATTAAATGGCGAGTTGAATTCTTATATAATCTTTATGCGTATTGGCATCGATATTAGGCATCTTTCCGCCAGAAAACATACCGGAGTTGAAGAATACACTTACAATCTACTTTCGGCTCTTTTCTGTTTGGACAGACAAGACCAATTTGTGCTTCTTTATAATAGTTTCCACAAAAAATTACCTCCCGAAGCGGAAGCTTGGAAACGTTTTCCTAACGTAGAAATTATTGAGTTATCTTGGCCAAGCCGTCTTCTTAATTCTTCTCTTTATCTTTTAGGACTACCCCGTTTAGACAAATTGGTTGGCGGAGTAAATGTTTTTTTCTTCCCCAATATAACTTTCTCTCGTGTTTCAGCTAACATTCCTTTTGTTGTTACTTTTCACGATCTTTCTTTTGAGATGCTCCCTCATCTTTTTGATTCTTATCGAAGACTTTGGCATTTTTTAGTCAATCCTCGTCAAATGGCTCAAAAAGCTTCCGCGGTGTTAACCGTTTCTCATTCTACGGCCGAAGATCTGAAAAAAATCTACCGTCTCGATTCACAAAAAATATTTCCTGTTTATCTAGGTTTGGATAATATTTTTCTTAAAACTCTCGATCTTAAATACCAAATGTTAATTAGAAGATCTCTTCCTAGCTATTCAGAAGAAAAAATTCAGCGTTTTTATCGTTTACCGGAGAAACCTTTTATTCTTTATTTGGGAACTTTGGAGCCTAGGAAGAACATCGCTAATATAATTCGCGCTTTTGAAATCTTTAAGAAGAAAACTCATTCTCCGCATAAATTAGTCATCGCCGGAGCACCCGGTTGGTCTTTTCAAGACATTCTTGTTCAAGCTAAAAAATCGCTTTTTAAAGACTCCATCTATCTCTCTGGACCAATTTTTAATCAAGATCGGCCCGCCCTTTATAAAATGGCTGATTTATTTGTTTTTCCTTCTTTTTTAGAAGGCTTCGGGCTACCTCCACTGGAAGCTATGGCTTCTGGGACACCCGTTGTTTGTTCCGCCTCTTCTTCTCTTTTAGAAATTTTTGGTAGCTATACCTTAATGGCCAATCCTCACGACATTGGCGAGCTAGCTTGGGTCATTGAAAGGGGAGTGAGCGATTCGCGTCTTCGTAAAAATCTGGTTACTAAAGGTATGGCTTACGCTCAAAACTTTACTTGGGAGAAAACAGCCAAACAAACTTTAGCCGTACTTAAAAGCGTGGCTTAACAATAGCGCAATAACTATATGGAAAATTGTATTATAATATCTAGCTTGGCTGTATGGAAAAAATACCTTTTACTCGGCGAAACAAAAGAAAAAAGCCCAAGCGTGGTTACGCTGGGCTAGATTTGATTAACGAAGATGTTTAACATTTTTAAACAATCCCTTGTGTTGAATTCTTTTTCGCCAAGTATTAAGTCTTGGTCTGTCAACAACGCATGTTTTATAGTAAAGACAGTCTGTATGAATGCAAC
The DNA here is from genome assembly GCA_021779255.1 of bacterium. Taxonomy (GTDB): domain Bacteria; phylum Patescibacteriota; class Minisyncoccia; order CAIUEV01; family CAIUEV01; genus JAJYBC01. The sequence continues at coordinate 6,949 of JAJYBC010000013.1, forward strand.
TCTCAACTCCGCTTCCAAAACAGGGGCTATTCCCTTCTTGAATTTGCTTTCTTCTTATTAATTTTCCATTTCCGGCGAGGGCATAGCAAAGACAGCAAAGTGATCCGCTAAAATCTTCAATCTCTGCCTCCATAAGATCAGTTGGAGTCAGTGGTGGCATAACACCGTTAATGTATTTAACGGCTGTTTTAACCATTTTTAGTTTGTGGCTAAACTGACCTATTTTTTTACCTCGATAAACATCTTTTGGTTCCTGAAAATCCTCATGCTTGAAGTAAAGACTGTGGCAATCTATACAAATGCCGAGCAACCATACATATTCTGCACATATCTTAAGATTATCTATAATCTTCCTCCTGTCATCTTCTGGGATCAAAAGTTCAAAACGCCCTTTTTCCTTTTTTAAACTTAGATTAGTCTCTTTTGGCATCTTTCCTCCTTTCAGTCTTGTAAGCAAAACAGATTAAAACAGATTTTTAAAGGACATCCATGCCTTCTATGTATATCACAGCTTTTCAAAAAAGTTTAGTTTTTATTATTTTGTCAGAAGCTCAATCTTGTCAATTTTCACATCCTCTAGAGGATGATCGTTTTGATTAACTTTAACCGCTTCTATTTTTTGTAACACGTCCAAACCTTTAACTACCTCGCCGAAATTTGTATGCTTACCGTCAAGCCAATCGGTAGCCTCGGCTGTCACAATGAAAAATTGAGAACCATTGGTATTTGGTCCGGAGTTTGCCATCGCCAAAGAACCTTTAACTAATTTATGGCTATTGAACTCATCGGCGAAGGTATAACCCGGACCACCGGTACCATCATTTGACCAATCGTTATCTTTGGAATTGGGATCTCCGGTTTGGATCATAAAACCTTTAATCACCCGATGAAAAGTTACTCCATTATAAAATTTACTGTCAGCCAGTTTCAAAAAATTAGCCACGGTTTTTGGGGAATCGGTATTGTAAAATTTAACTTGAATATCTCCTAAATTAGTTTTTATTAGAGCGCCCACGTATTTGGCGTTATATTCTTTAATTTCATCGGCGCTAGGGAAAGAAATGGTTTTGGAAGAATTATTATTGGCATTGCTATTATTGTTGCTGTTTTGATTGTTGTTCATGTTTTGGTTGGAAGAATTAGTTGAATTATTGTTAGATTGCTCATTTGTAGTTGTTGTCGCACTATTGGTTGAGGAATCAAGATAGCCACCGGTGTCTATGGGAATTTCACCACTAACATTCACGGTGGAACCTTTGTTGGTTTGAATATTACTGTTTTGGTTGCTGGAAGATTCTTGATTATTACTTTTTTGCATTTTAGAAAAAACGATAACCGATCCGGCGACTACTATGATAATAACTAGCAAAGTAAGGATCATCATTTGGTTTTTCGACATAAATTATTTTTTTAAAATTATTTTAAAAATACTCTTTTATTTTTCTACAGAAATTTATTTTTGGGAAAAATAAATTTTTAGTTTAAGAAAATAATCCTATCAGCCAATATATACTTCCCGAAATAATTGCTGCCACCGGAATGGTAAAAATCCAAGCCCAAACTATCTTTAAAGTCAATCCCCAGCGCACCGCCGAAAAACGTCTAACCGAACCAACACCAGAAATAGCGCCGGTGATAACGTGAGTAGTGCTAACTGGAATTCCCAAGTGAGTAGCCAAAAAAATACTGGCCGCTCCCGCCGTATTGGCGCAAGAACCATTAACCGGCTTTAATTTGGTTATTTTTTGTCCCATTGTTTTGACAATTCTCCAGCCTCCACTTAAAGTGCCCAGAGCAATAGCAAAATGGGCTGAAAGCACCACCCAAAGAGGAACTTCAAAAGAATGTAAAATTCCAACGCTTACCAACAAGCTGGTAATGATTCCCATGGTTTTCTGCGCATCGTTACCACCGTGCCCCAAACTATAAAGAGCAGCCGAAACAATTTGCGTTCTCTTTGCCCATTTATCAACCAATCCTGGAGATTTTTTATAAATTAACCAAGTGGCGAGTACTTCCAGAAGGAAACCTAGGACTAATCCAATAATTGGCGCTAAAAAAATAAAAAGAACAGTTTTATACCATCCTGATAAAATTATAACTGAAAAACCGCTTTTAGCAATAGCCGCTCCTGCATAACCGCCAATAATGGCGTGAGAAGAACTGGTTGGCAAACCTAAATACCAAGTTAGTAAATTCCAAATAATAGTGCCTACTAATCCCACAAAAATGACTAAAGGAGTTACGATACTAATATCAATCATTCCCTGACCAATAGTTTTAGCTACTCCGGTACCAAAGACTAAAAAAGCCACAAAATTAAAAAAAGCGGCCCAAATTACTCCCTGCCTCGGAGTCAAAACACGTGTCGAAACAACGGTTGCAATCGAATTAGCCGAATCGTGCATTCCGTTAGTAAAATCAAAAACTAACGCTAGCAAAACAATAAAGATAATAAAAAGCAATTTTTAGTTTTAACTAATTAAATTTAACGATAATTCCTTCGATCGTATCCCCGACTTCTTGGTATTTATCCATTATTCTTTCTAAATCTTCTAGGATATCCTTCCATTTTATAATTCTAATGGGATCTTGGCCGCTCTCCAAAAATTCCGAGATTGTTTTTCGAAAGATTCGATCACCTTTACTTTCCAAATTATGAATTTCTTTCTTTAGTTTTCGAAGACGAGTTGTGTATTTTAATTCAACGAGACAGCTTGAAAGATTAACTAGGTTTTGAGAAGCTTCTTTAATTAACTCGGCAAATTCAATTAAAGCCGGCTCCTTGGTCTTAATGCCATAAACAAAGATATTGGTAATTACGTTTTCAATCAAATCAACCAGATCGTCTATCTCTTGAGTTAATTTATATATATCCTCTCGGTCAAAAGGAATAATAAAAGTTTTGTTTAGTCGATAAACAATTTCATGGGTTTTATTGTCGGCTAAATGCTCGATTTTTTGCGCTTTCTTGGCGTATTCTTTGAAATCTTTAAAAGAGCGGGTCAAATCATAAAAAACTAAGGCTATTTCTCTCTGCAAATTTGTTAATTCCACAATATCCTCGCAAAAAACCGACTGTTTTGGCAACAGAAATTTAAAATTCATTCTTCGTAGTTTAAAGGGTTAATTAACTAACTAAAATTAAACATTACTAAAATTGATAAAATTCTATTTTTTATTCTATACTTTAAACATGAAAAAAATTTTCGTCGCCATTTCAATTTTGGGAATAATTTTAGTTTTTGGCTTTTTTTATTGGCAAACCAACAATAAAATGCCTGCTAGTAGCAAAACGAAAAACCTAAATCTAAATTTTAAAGAAAACACGACTAGAACTTCCGAACCTCCAAATTTTAACTCCAATTTAGAAAAAAATCAAAATTCCAATCAACAACAAGAAAGTAGTGGGTCTATAGCAACTGAGCTTTTACCACCGCTTGATCGAGTAAAAGAAAGAGTGACTAAAAAAACTTTTGGTCTTTTTATCACCCCTGCCAATTCACCCGTCCAGCCGGAAAAATTTCGCGGTTATCACACGGGAATCGACTTAGAAATTTTTCCCGAAGAGACTAACGTAGATGTTTCCGTCTTCTCCGCTTGCTCCGGCCAAATCAAAATGAAAAAAGTAGCTACCGGTTACGGCGGAGTACTGGTTGTTAATTGTAAATTAGCAGGTCAGGATATAACGGCTATTTACGGTCATTTAAAATTGAGTAGTATTAATAAAAATATTGGCGACACGGCGCAAGCCGGAGAAAAACTGGGTATTCTCGGCGCTGCTTTTAGCACCGAGACCGACGGCGAGAGAAAACATCTACATTTTGGCTTACATAAAGGTGTTGACATCAATATTCTGGGCTACGTCCAAAATCAAGCCGAGTTGAAAAACTGGATCGATCCCTGTATTTATCTGTGCCAATAGAAAATTTGTTTTTAAATTTGAAAAATAATGCTATTTTAAACTCATGAAGTCCCAAAATACAAAAAATCCCTTTTTCGTTGCTTTAGTTATCTTCTCTATTGGTCTTTTAATACTGATCTCTCTCCCTTATTTAGGCGCTATTGCCTTAGCAGTCGCGCTGACTATTTTATTTCAACCAATTTATCAATCTTTAAAAACACTTATGCCTCAGGGCAGGGAAGTTATCGCCGCTCTAACAGTCATTTTGGCGGTTTTTGTAATTTTATTGCCAATTATCTTTTTGGGGTTCAGCATTATTCAAGAAGCGCAAGGACTTTATCTTCATCTAACCGCTGGCAATACCAACGCCTTAATTGATTTTCTCAATGAGCAACTCCATAAAATTACCCCTCGCGTCAGCATCGATTTAAACCAATATCCCAAGCAAATATTGGAAGGATTTTTGGGCAATCTAGGCTTGATTTTCTCGGGGATTACCAATCTTAGCATCACTATTTTACTGGCTATTTTCACTTTTTATTATTTGCTAAAAGACGGCCACCGAATGAGAGAAGTTATTCTGCGTATCAGCCCGTTTTCGTCAAAAAACACTCTCAGAATCATTGATCGATTGATCGCGATGGCTAGCTCGGTTATTCGAGGAACACTGGTTATCGCAACTATTCAAGGGTTGATCGTTGGAACAGGTTTCTTCTTTTTCGGTCTGCCTAACCCGATTCTTTGGGGATCGGTTTCGGTGATGGCCGCTTTGGTGCCGGTAATCGGCGTTCCACTTGTCATTTTGGCCGGAATGGCTTTTCTTGCCATCACTGGCAACTTTTTTGCCTTAGCCGGTTTAGCTCTTTTTTGTTTTCCTTTAACCGCTTTGTCCGACAACCTGCTCCGACCACGTTTGATTGGTCAGGAAACCAGAATTCATCCACTTTTAATTCTTTTTAGCGTTCTTGGCGGTTTGACCGTCTTTGGTCCCACCGGATTACTTCTCGGCCCCTTAGCGCTCAGTTTTTTTCTGACCTTGATCGAAGTTCATCCTTCGATATCGTAAACAATGTTCGAACCTTTTTTCATGTCTCCAGGGCACAAAATTACTCTTTCTCAGTCATTTTTAGTGATAAAGATGATTACAGATTCGGGCTATTTGCCTCGTCCAATCAGGATTGCTCACACTGAAGCAAATAGACTGGCAAGAGAATATTGGAATAAGAAAAAAGATGAGGTATAGTCTCTGTTATAAAACATTTTAAGGAGAGTAACATGAATGAAGAAATATTTTTTCTTAAAAAACTTTATGACCATCTTGTTGCGATTGTGCAAGATGATCTCTTTTATAATCTTTTGTGAACGCTCTGGTATATTTTCTTAAAAAAATTAACAAAATGGAAGGAGTACTTTTATAAGATCGTCAGCTGTTTTAAACCGTTGAAAGGGGTAAAAAGATAATGATTTTCTCAAAATATTCTGTAAATTCTTATCTCCTACATTCCAATAAGGAATTTTTGATTGAACCAATTGTACTTCATTCTTAGACTGAATTGACAAAAAGGGATCTTGCCCGGTTATCAATCTTACACAAATACAAATAGCACCATAATAATCAGAATTATCAAAATACATATTACGATATTGTTCAGGGGGCGTATAACCCCAAAAAGCAGTATTAATTTTTCCAGATACAACGCCTTTCTTGTTTCTATACATTGATTGGCCAAAATCAATAATCTTTACCGTATTTTCGTTTTTATTGTTAATTATAACATTACGCATTTGAAGATCTCCATGGTACAAGCCACTTTTGTGCATATCCTTAATACCCTGTAAAATTTTTATTGTTATTCTAACAGCTTTTTTTCTACCACATTTATGATTAGAATAAATCTCTGCCAGACAAAAGCCTGGTACATATTCCATAGCAATATATGCTTTTCCCTTATTAACAGCATAGCCATACAGACGTGGATAATATGGAGAATCTTTGAGAAGTTTCATCTTTTGATACTCAACATTTGAATCTTTAATATACTTCCAATAATGGTTCCAGTTTTCACGTTTAAACTCCTTAAGAAAAACTAATCTCCCTAATATGGGGTCATAGCTTTTCCATCCTTGAGACCAGTGGCCAGTTGCACATATTTCACGTTTCTTGGGCAAGTGATATTTCATGATTCGCAAAAATCTTTTAATCTCAAAAAATCTTCAAAGTCTAATCCTGGCGGTGCGCCAACTGAAAGCTTTGGGGTATAACTACCATGAAAGTCGGAGCCTGCAGTTACAATTAAATTGTATTTTTTGACAATAGATTGGTATAATTCCATTTGTTTTTTTGTATGCCTTGGATAATAAACTTCTATGCCATTAAGGCCATTCTCCAGCAAAAGAGAGATTATATCAGAAACAATATTTTCATCAAATTCCGTCGTATTTCCTCGTAAACAAATTGTCCCTGGATGAGCTAACACAGATTTTCCTCCCATTTTTTTTACTAACCCGACCGCCTCAACAGGGGAAAGCATCTCTGGTTTTACCATAAGACGCCAAAAATCTGATCTGCTTTTGAAGACAAGATTCCATAAATGAGAAACCGGCAAATTGGTTTTACTATGTATAAAATGAAACAAAGAGTTAAAAGAAACTACTGGACTGTGTGAATTAATTAATTTTCTAACTTTTTTTATATTGTTAGCGCCTTCAAATATTCCAATTCCGAGTTTTTTTACCCTCCGAACAACAACCATGGCTGAATCATTAAGAGTCTCCCATGTTGGTTTAAGGTGTTCATTCAACAAAGATTCGCTAAACAGGTTAACTCCATAACCTAAAATATGAACTGCGTAGTTCTTATATACGGATGAAATTTCAATACCCGTTATAACTTTAATATCTTTCTTTGATGCCAATTCTATAAACTTGCTTTGACCTAGAAGGGTGTCGTGGTTAGTTAAAGACACCCCCTTTAAACCATTCTTAACAACTATATTGACTAAATCTTCTTCCGATAGTGAACCATCTGACGATCTAGAATGTAAATGCATATCGACATAAGACCTGTTCAGCTTTTCATTCTTTTTAATACTGATTTTTTTGTCCATATAATCAAAATTTTTAGCGTGAAATCATATTTTATTATTTTAATCTGTAAATCAATATTTGCCAATAACAATTCCGATCGAAAAATAACAAAAAAAGAGGCTCCCTCGAAAGGAATACCTCTTATTTAATAGGTTTGGAATTTTTACACAGTTTTTAATCTAATTACAGCACAATGAATTCTCCCTCTCGAAGTTTTATCGCGCTCAATCCTTTTTTGTGGCTTTCGATAATTTTGTCAACTTTGTCCCAAAATAAATGGGATTCTTCCAGATTGTCTCTGTGCAGAAATGTTGATCGATAATGCGTGACCGTAATAATCGGAAGAACACCGAATCCACAACCAATTTTTGGGGGTTGAGATGAATGTATAAAAGCTGTAGCTAAAATGTATGCACCTGCCGATGCCCCAACTACCACTTTACCATTAAGTGCACTTTGCCAACCATTGATCTTGGCCAAAATATCGTATAACTTATAGGTTTCTCCGCCCCGAAAGTAAACGAGATCGGACTTCTTTATTTGGTCAAAGAAATCTTTTGGGTTAGCAATAGAGAACTTCATTCTTATCTTTGGACACGCCTTTTGGAACATTACCCTATCTTTTTCCATAGAAGCTACCCAGGATTTTTCAGGCATACCAAAGATACACTCAAGTATCTTTACCGGTTGTGACATATCCTTTAAAACTTCATTGCAAAAAGCAACTCCTCTATCGGCAGCTTTTGATATAAAACCACCAGTTAAAATAACTTTTCTAAATTTCGGTTCCATAAAATATACTCCCTTATTGTTTACAATATACCACACCAAAATGGTACGTACATAACATTAGGATGGTAGTGTGCATGTCCGTACCTGCCTCCTTCACCAAATTCATCCCCATGGTCTCCCATAACAATTATGAGCGTAGGTTTACCGTTAAGAATTTTTCTGTACAATTCTTCTGTCTTGAAATCAATCCACTCCATTGATTTGCTTTGGGCATTCATTAGTATTTCTCTTTCTTTTTCCGTTAGTCTTTTTTGACCCACAACTGGACGATGCTTAATACTATCGATGCCATACAATTTTCGCGCTGCCTTTTTATAGTCCACTCCAACTTTAACAAAAGGCGAATCATAGGGAATATGGGTTTCGGGGCAATTAATAAAGAGAAAAAATGGTCTAGATTTATCGATTTCCGAGACAATTTTTTCAATGTTTGCCAACGGAAAATGCATTGTCTGCCTTGGGATATTTTCTTCTCTTGCTATTAATAATGATTCTTCGAAATGAATAAATCGTGGAAATAATTGTGGCAAAACATTTCCCCACGCGCTACCAAAAAAGGATACCCCGCCAGCACCTACCACTTCATAATCATTCTGGCAGTAATGATCTATAATATTTCTCTCCCTATATATGATAGCAACGGTTTTTTTGTTTTCTCGGGCGTTAACAGATCGCCAAATTTGACTAATACCCGAGAGATATTCCGAGTTACCGTCTATTAAAACAGGGAGAATCCCTAGAAAAAACGACATGTGGGAAGGGAATGTATAAGTCGCCGGAGCCTCCGCGCATCTTAATTCAGAAAAACTAGATAGAAAAGGTGTCTTGGCTTTCTTAGCAGAATCATAACGGCAACTATCCGCAACAATCATAATAACATTGTAATTACCAATTACAAAACTAGGCTTCGATGTATTTCTCATAATAATCTCCTCTTCACGTCTTCGTTGGCGAAGCAGTTAAGTAGCATATTTTTAGCCATTCCGAGTCTATCCCGAAAAGTGCCTGACTCATCAAGATATTGTACTATTGTCTGCAGGTCATGCCCGTGATACTTTCCTGTTAGAATATACCTAATCGATTGGAAGTATCTTTTTTTGGAAAAACCAATATCTATAGAGTATTGAAGCCCTTTCGTTAAAATAAATTCGCGCCATTGCCCCGTTAGGATTTTATCCTCTGCTTTTATGAAAAAAGTGAGAATGGTAGCCAACTCAAGGACGTTATCGGACGCAAGCTTTTCGTACTCTGGTGAAATTAAGTTTTTAATTACTCTTCTTGATTCTGAGAGATCGACCTTCATTCGAACAATCGTTTCAGCTAAAAAAGGGTCGTTTTTGAAAGAATTTGCTATCTCAGAATCTTCAATGGAGAAATATTCCATCAAAGCTGTTCTAATATCCTCCCTAGGAAGGAACCTTAGTGCCGCTTTATTGTGTTGTTCAAGCACGTCTCGAGAAAAAACCGTGTTTGATTGATGTAATCGAGCAAAATCTGCTTGGATAGCAAACTCATCTATGGTTGGATAAAATTTTTCCGATGATCCCACCATTCCGGACAACAAATAAGATATCAAACCTTGTGATAATATTCCCTTAGAAATAAAACTCTGGTAAGTTGCCTCTCCATAAAATTCATCGCTAACGAAACGTTTTCCTTCCTTATTAACCAGCAACGGAGCATGTAAGTAACACAACTCGGAAAATCCTAAGGCGATTCTAATCATCTCTTGCTTGGCTAGCAAACTTAATTTATCTCGATCTCTTACCACATGGGTAACACCGAGGAGCGCATCGTCTATAGGAGAACATAGATTAAATAAGTATTTCCCATTTGCTCTTACTATTGGGAAGGGTATAAGACCCATCTGGCCATTCCTCTCTCTTGAGGGGGCTTGGATGTTTATTGCCCTTCCGCCCATTGCAATATCAAAAACCAAGATGGTGTTTTCGACTAAGAAGTCTTGAAATCTCTTAAGAAATTCTCTTGGGTTAAAAAAAATCGCCCCAGAGACGTCTTTAAAAGCCAATCCTGCCTTAAGCAACTGAGCTACAAACGGTTGATATAAGATTCCTCTTTCTGACTGAAATAGTGAAAAACCGTTGCGGTCCAAGCAATAAGGTGAATAATCTGACCTAATCTTTAAAGACGAGAGCACATCCAGATATCCATCCAAAAATGACCGATTTGTGTCGGTTGAATTAGTATCGTCACAACGAATAATGAATTCTCCTTCTTGCCCGACAAGTTGTGCTTTTCTAGCTATCGAATAAGCTAGAAGATGAAATCGAAGCCTGTTAACACGGTATTTTGCACTTCCTACAGGCGTTATGCCTATTCGAGAAACCATTTTAGTTCCACTCTCAAATTCTTTTTTCATCTACTTCTCCTCTCAGTTCGTTTTGTTATCGTTTGTTAAAGGGGCTTTATTTTTAAAGAACATATCCAACTTTAACCTAAGTTATAGTTGCAACGAAAAAAATTTCCTATAAATTTTAATCTTTCTCGTCAAAACTATTTTTAGTTAATAATAGGATTCATAAATCTTAAATAGGGATCACCATTAATAAAATCTTTTCGGAATTGGGAGATGGACATTAAAGCTTTTTTTGTTATTTTGCGAATAGACTCTTCTATTGATCCATGATTACCTTCCAAAACAATATCTATAGAGTTGGGATATGATAGTCTATCACCATTATTGGCTGTTATATACACTATATTTTTTAATCCAGTTTCCTCTAAAATCGACTTGGAAATATTTTCGGAAACTAATTGGTATACTATACCTGCAAAATGGTTTGGGTTTTTACCTGACATTGCCTCGTTAGCACTTGGACGTATACCGCTTATAAAACCTTGTTGTCGATTACCACGTCCTACAGCGCCTATATCACCCTTAGAAAGAGATGTCCCCCACAATGCATAATATTTTTTGTCATTAGTATCTTTAGTATTTATCATTAGCTTTAATTTATGTCTACTGCTAGAACTGCCCGAATTGTTAAGAAAAGTTATAATTTTATCACTCAAATATCCAGTAGCTTTTTTTATAATACAATTATATGAATAGTTGTCGTTAACTTTTTCGGGAAAAATAGGAAGACACATTGTAATTTCAAAAGAAGAATACCGTCGCCGTATCATAACTTTTATATCAGTTCCAATTTCTAAAAATTTCTCACGGAAGTCATCGGAAGCAATCAGATTATCAAGATGGATCGCAAGTTTTTCTGTTAAACTAAGAGGAGAATATGCTACGACATAAACAGTATCGTTTGCGTGGGTCTCTTCCTTAAGGATTTGTAAAAGATCGCTTACGGAGCTTGGATTATAAAAGCCTTTATTATGGTCAACTCCTGCTCGAGACACTGAATAGATTTTTTGCCTAACATAAGGTTTGTAATTTTCATGGCCTAAACATTTTGTTAATACAGACTCTACAGATTCTCTGAAAATTTTTTTCACATCAATTTCGATTTTTCCAATTTTCCTTGTAATTTTACCGATTAACAGCGCATCTAAGGGCTTAGCAATTTCGTATAAGTTATTGATATATTTGGTACTAGCTCCGGACAGAACAACTTTATCAGAAGAGAAATTCGGGAAAAAGGTGTTAGAAAGTTCAGGTATTTTTTCCCAAGCATCATGGATGTATTTTTGAGTAAACGACTGAGCCACCAAATCTGCCATTGAATCTGGATGACCGCGAAATTTCCTTTCCACAACTTCAAAAGCTGCACGATTTGGATCTAGCAGTTCAGAGCTCAGAGCTTTATGAATATGAATATTGCGCATATAAAAAATCCTTACAAAGTTAGTAACTAAATATGCTACAAGCATATTATAAAAAGTCAAAACATAAATATACGGAGAACCTTCAAAGAAGTTCGAACTTTGTTCCAAACACAATTTTTAGATAAGCAAAAAACCGCACAACGATGCGGTTTTTTATGCTCTGCGGGGACGACGGGGCTCGAACCCGCGACCTTCTGCGTGACAGGCAGACGCTCTAACCAACTGAGCTACGCCCCCAAATTTGACTTTTTATAGCTCTAAAAGACTTAGCTATCCTTTTTTACACTTAATTTTGATTTTTGACAATTTTTGAGCATTTTTTAGTCTTCTTTCAAAACATGAAAAATGTTTTGTTTTTAAAGGCAAAATAATTCAACCAACAAACGTACTATCTTTCAGCTAGCTTTAGTCTAAAATTTGTATATAAAACAGTATTTTTATGTTAGAATTTATGATACAAATAGACTAATTCCTAAATAGTTATTTTGGAAGACCAAAAAGATTACACCGAAAAATCCGACACCGAGCTGGTAAAGATGGCTCGGTCTAATCCCGAATACTTCGGTTTTTTAATGGAGCGCTATAACGAAAAATTAACTTTTTTTATCCGTCGAATTTCTTTTTTTCAAAAAGAAGATATTGAAGATATTTTGCAGGAAGTTTTTATTAAAGTTTATAAAAACTTAAATGAATACGACGATTCTCTCAAATTTTCCAGCTGGATTTATCGCATTACCCGAAATCAGACTATTGATAATATCCGCAAAAAAAGTCGCCACAATCAAAATCTTTCTTTGGAAGAGCACGATTTTGAAAAATTTCTTAAATCATCCGTCAACTTGGAAAAGAAATACGCCGAAAAAGAAACTATGGAAAAAACTCGCGAAGCTATTATGACTCTACCCCTCAAATACAGAGAGGTTATGGTTCTAAAGTTTTTGGAAGAAAAAAACTATGACGAAATGATTGATATTCTCAAAAAGCCGAAAGGTACTATCGCCACTCTAATTAGCCGAGGAAAAACTCTTCTGCAAGAGAATTTGACCAACCTTTATTAAATTTAATCCTCGCCCTTAAATAATTTATTAATGATCAATCAAAGATGAAAGACGTTATCAAAGAAACTTTGGAAAAAATTAAAAAAGAAGAAATAAAGCCTATTTCTCGTTGGTTTTTTTTGGCCAAAAATATGTTTACTTGGCTAACTTTTTTATGCTTGGTCGTTCTGGGAATAATTTCTTTTTCTTTAATTCTTTTTTTGGTTTCTCAGCTCGATTGGGAAATTTGTAGCCAGATGGGAATAAAGTTACATTGGTTAAGTCCCGTCTTTTATATTCCTCTTCTATGGCTTATTTTATCCATTTTTTTCGCTCTGCTAGCCTTTTGGGAGATTCGCAAAACCAAGAAAGGTTACCGCTATAATAGTGCCGTTATCGTTTTAATTTTGGCTACCATTTTTTCTGTTTTTGGTTTTTTCTTTTATTTTTCCAAGGAAAGCGAAAGAGTTCATCACGTTTTTTCCGGACAAAGTGTCCCCTATAAAAAAATGTCCGAGTTAAAAGAACGTCAGTGGTCACAACCGGAATTAGGTTTTTTAGGTGGTATTATTTTACAAATTGGCGATAAAAACAGTCAATTTAAATTACTAGATTTCGAAGAGCATTCTTGGGTAATCAACTATGATGATAATCTTGTTGTTATGCCAGGAGCCTTATTACTACCCAACGAAAAAATAAAAATTCTTGGCCAAAAAATTGAGACAGAAAATGAAAAAACGGAGGAGAGTCTTTTTCAAGCAAGAGAAATCAGGCCTTGGGAGGGCAGGGGACCGGAAAGTCGAAATTGTCCAGGATGCGAAAAATAAATTTGATGAAAATATTGTCGTTATTTTGCGTATTATTTACCAGAGGAGCGCGCCCATCTCTATTTCTAATTCAGTAATAAATTATTAAAATGCAAACGATAGACAAATATTTACTGGCGGGAGCAGGAATCTTAGGGGTCATGACTTTAGCGATCACTTCGCAATCAGCGCTGGCTTTTAGAGGAAACGCTGCCGGCGCAAACGGATCTCCGTTCAACCCCGAGCGTCATGCTCAAATGGAGCAAGCTTTCGCAAGTAATGATTATACAGCTTGGAAAAATTTAATGGGTGGTCGCGGTCGAGTTACAGAGGTTGTCAATCAAAACAATTTTTCTCGCTTTGCTGAAATGCATAAGTTAATGACAGAAGGAAAAACAGTGGAAGCGCAAAAGATTCGCGCAGAGCTGGGCTTAGGTAATGGAAATGGCAGGGGACAAGGATCTGGTAGAGGTATGCGAGGAAACTGTCCTTACAACCAAAATAGATAAAAATCCTCTTGTTTGGGTCAAACAACAAGGGCGTTCCGAGAAATCGGGCGCCTTTGTTGTTTTCAGTTCTTATTATTTTTCGTAAAAATATATTTTCTTGTTATTATGTAGGAGGTGATTAGTTTTTTCTTTTTTACGCTAACCCATTTTTTTTGCTATATTTAGCGAATACTTAGAAAAAGAAATTCTAAAAAATGGGTTAGAGTAAAAAACACTATTCTGAAAATAAAATATCATTCATGTCAAAAAAGAAAAAAATACTCATTTGGATTGTTGTTACAGTAACCCTAATCTCCTTAATCGCTCTTTATTTTTACGCTAATAGTAAAAAAAACCAGAAAGAATACACAGTGGCGTCGGTCGAAAAGGGAAGTGTCGTCCAAACTGTGACTGTCACTGGTGATATTATCGATGATGGAGAAATTACTTTAAATTTTGAAATTGGTGGTCGCATCAAAGAAGTTTACGCCAAGGTAGGACAAACTTTTGCTCAAGGAGAAGTTATTTCCCTTTTAAACGACGCCGACTTAACCAATCAAACCGAACAAGCCAAAGCTCTTTTCGACAAAGCCGTAGCCGATTCAGCCTCCAACGATGATGCTGTTCACGTCTCACAAACAGAGGAGGAAAATACCAAAAAATATTTTGAAGATACTAAAGATTATTATCAACAAAAAATTGCCGAAGCGGAACAAGAAATTAAAAACACTGAAAATTATCGCGATGACGCTCTCAATTATTACAATGAAGATAAATCGTACACACGAAAACTAACTTTAACCACAGCAGAAAATAATTTAAAAACAGCCA
>JAJYBC010000014.1 GCA_021779255.1 bacterium
TCTTAAGTCATAGCAACACCAAGAATAAATAAGAGCAAGCTTGTTAAGACTGACTTATTGTATTCGAAAACTTTTAACCATTTTTTTAAACTATCTCCGGAGTAATCATAAAGAATACTGGCTAAAATACCCATTGTGAAAGAAACAAATCCCAGAATTGTTGCAGTAACTCCAAGTAACATAAAATGCATGGAAAAAATAGAAATTGGACCGAAGGATAAGGGTAATACTATTAATAAACCCAAAGAAGTCAGCACTATTCCTGGTCTGTAAAGAAAAAAATTAGCTCCGTAAGTGAACATGGCTTTTAAACTAACCCAACCTGAAAACCAAGGAGTAAAAAATCCTCTCTGGAGATGAGGAACTCTTCCGTGTTTGTCTTTATAAAATTTTATGGGGACTTCTGTTGCTTTTAATTTTAAATGGATTGCTTTAATAATCATTTCTGAAGCGTATTCCCAATATTGAGATTGTAAACGCATTTTTATTAAAGCATCTTTGGTCATAGCCCTAAGACCGCAATGAATATCGGAAAAGTTGCTACCGTAAACTAAATTAAAAATCCAATTGGTTATCGGAGCACCAAAATATTGATGTAATTTAGGTCTAGCTCCTTTTTCAATCCATCCTCTGGTTCTACTTCCCATTACAAATTCATATCCACGATCTAATTTTTTTACAAAGTCATCAATTTCTTTAAAATCATAAGTTCCATCAGCATCTCCCATGATAACGTAGTCACCTTTTATATAAGGAATTGAATCTATATAGGCTTGGCCAAGACCATCTTTAGGAATTTTAACGACGTCAGCGCCAAGATTTTTGGCAATCTCACCTGATTTATCAGTGCCGCTATCCATAATTAAAACTTGATGTTTTCGATCATTTTTTAGTCCAATCCAACAATCCTTTACGACTTCTTCAATTAGCTTTTCCTCGTTGAGACAGGGGATAACGATAGTTATGGTTTTGCTCATATCTAAAAATTTAAAATTTCTTATCTTTTCCCAAAACGACTCTCACGGTTTTTCGAACCGCTTCTGTAGAGTTATATTTCGGTTTCCAGCCTAGTTTAATTATTTCATCATTATTAATCCTAACCTTCGCTACGTCACCTTTCCAACCGATTTTGCCACCCGTCCAAGATCGTTTAGGCGAGATGGACATTTCTTCGGTGATAACGTCGGCAATTTGATTGACATTGATAAAACTATTGGAAGCAATATTAAAAATATTGATTTTCTTTTTAGCTTTTTTAACTGCCAAATTTATACCATTTATTACATCTAGGACATAAAGATAAGATTTGCTTTGTTGACCATCTCCCAAAATTTCCAATTTCTTCGGATCTTTTTTAAGTCTTCGAATGAAATCGAAAATTACTCCGTGAGTTACTCTTGGTCCAATAATATTGGCCGGTCGAAAAATCCAAACTTGAATGTCAAAAAAATTAGAAAAAGCGTAAATCATGGCTTCGGCGGAGAGTTTGCTAGCGCCGTACATTGATACCGGTATAAGCGGACCAAAACTCTCCTTAGTGTAAGTTTCACCAACATCGCCATAAACGCCACTGCCGGAAGTATAAAAAAGTTTCTTAATACCGTTATCTCGCATCGCAATCAGGAGGTTGAAAGTATTTTTGATTGTTTGCTGAAAATCAATTTCGGGATTATTGATACCTTTTGAAATATCAGAGTTGGCCGCTAAATGATAGACCATATCGATGTTTCGGGTTTCCTTAGTGAGAGTTTTAAGATCTTTGAGATCAGCTTTGATAAACTGAAAATTTTTATGATTTCTCAAATGATCGAGTAAATCTTTGCCCTCTCCACTTAAATTATCGTAAACTTTAACAAAGTGACCTTGAGATAGTAGGTTATCAACTAGATGTGAACCGATAAATCCGGCTCCGCCGGTGACGATAATTTTCATTTTGAGGTAGAAAAGAAAAAAATAAAATCAACAAAACAGATTATAAAATAATCCTTATTTTTAATTTAAACCCAAAAATCATAGTTGACAAAAATTATAATAAAAAAAGGACCGAATTGATATTCGGTCCCGATAGGAAAGAAAAGAACTGACATTTGACTATTTGTGTGAGGTTCGCCACTCGGCAACCCATTCAGTTGCATCGTCATCGAACATTTTGACGGTATCACGGGTGTAAGGGTGATCCATACACGGTTTGAGCAACTCGGGAGTGACAGTGACAATGTGGGCACCGGCCTCGAACCATTCGATAACATTGAAAGCTTCCCGAGAAGAAGCGGCGATAATCTGCGATGTTAAACCGGTGCGATCCAACAAATTTCGTAATCGGTTGACTTCTAATCGTGGATCATAACCCATGTTAGCCACTCTTCCTAGAAAGATGGAAACGTACTTGGCTCCGGCTTTGGCAGCCAAAAAACATTGTGAAACGGACATCATAGCCGTGGCATTGACCTTTATTCCAGCTTTGGCAAGCGCGCTAATCACATCGGTGTTGGGTTCGCCCTTTTGGGTAGTGAACGTTACTTTGACGTTGATGTTGTTTTCCCAACTGGCAAATTCCGTGGCCTGAGCGATCAACTCGTTCTTGTTGCCTTCCGGAGAAGAAGTTTCTACGGAGAGTGGTCTTGGGGAGATTAACTTAGCGATTTCAATCGTTCTTTCCTTAATGACTTCGAAGCCACCGACCACCCCATCTTTTTTCATAATGGTGGGATTAGTAGTGACACCGTCGATGATACCAAGATCAAGATATTTCTTGATTAGGGTCAAATTAGCGGTATCGAGAAAAAGCAGACCATCTGTTCTTTCATTATTATTTGGTTGACACATCTCTGACTCCTTTCATTTCCACTGAATATCTGATAATTCTAGTGGCTTCTTCTAAATTTTTTGCCATGAAATTAGCATTTACGCTAACATCGTCATTTGAAGCGATATAGATGGTCTGACAGCCAGCTTTTTTACCAGCCTCAATGTCTTTCCAACTGTCACCGATCATCCAAGAATTCAACAAGTCGATCTTATAATCATCTCGCGCCTGAAAAATCAATCCTGATTTTGGCTTGCGGCAGTCACAATCTTTAAGAAGAAATTCTTTAAAGACAACTTGGCAAGGATCGGGATGATGTAAACAAGTATAAATTCTCTTTAAATTACCACCCTCTTTAAAAATGTGATGGTAAATTAAAGCGTGAATTTGGGCAAGGTCATCCAAAGACATTTTCCCTTTGGCCACTGCCGGTTGATTGGTTACCACAAAGACTAAAAATCCCAATTCGTTCAATGTTTTAATACACTTTCCCACGAAAGGAAAGATTTTTAAATCTTTCTCATTGAGGGGCGAATCGGGTTTACCAAATTGATCTTTTCCACAGGAAGCATTTATTACTCCGTCTCTATCCAAAAAAACCGCTCGCTTCATTTCTCTTGGGATTCCCATTTAGCACCTCTTAAGCGAAGAAACTCGGTAATAAAATGTAAAATATAAGCTTGCATACCTTCGGTGTGCATAGTCATATGGGCGGCTTTGATCAAAGGAACAATAATCACAGCGTCGGCGTTTTTGGCGGTGAAACCTTCTTTACGGCCAACGATACCTACAACTTTGGTTCCCATACCTTTAGCTAAACGAACAGCCTTAACAATGTTGGAAGAAATATTCCTTACTTCATCACCACCACCGACTGAAAGAACAAAAAGAACATCTTTAATGTTCATATCCCAATTAACCAGCTGGCTCAAAAAAACTTCACTCCATCCTTCATCATTAGTAATAGCCGTTAGCGTCGGAACATTGTCTGTAAGACAGATAGCTTTGACGCTACAGCTCTTAAACAAGTCACCGGCGGCGTGAGTGCCGTTACCGGCCCCTCCACCGACTCCGCAGAAGAAAAGTCTCCCACCCTCATCACGAGATTTTCGGATTATTCCAGTGATTTTATCGAGTGTTTCCACTTGATCCATCAATTCTTCAGCCACTTTTTTCATCTCAAAAAAACATTCTCGAAAAAAGTGCTCCCCGGTCGTCAATGGTCTAATCATAATAAACTCCTTTTTCTATAGTGTTATTCGCAATAAGCGATCATAGAACCATGCTCCACGAAAGTCCACGGCACTTCTTCTAGCCCGAATCTGGTCATCTTAGTACGTAGATTAGCTTTGTTTTCGCCTTCTACGTAGAAAACCCAATAAGCGCCAACCGTTCCAGCTCCAATAACCTTGCCACCAACGGCCCCAGCTTCTTTAGCGCCTTCATAGACGTTATCAATGGCCGGATTAGAAATATGATCGGAGTACCATTTTTTAGTTTCCCAATGTTCATCAAAAAGTTCTCCAAAACGACGAGGTTCGCCGTTAATGATAGCTTTTTGCTGTTTTAAACCGATTTCTTTGATTTTATTCAAATAGTCGGCTTTGGAAAATCCCTCTTTTTTTTGAGCTAAACCTTGGCTGCGAAGCGTTTCGTCAGCCGATTTCGGTCGGGAAACGCCAGTGCCAAAGAGAACTAGGTTCTCATTTAGTTCAAAGAGAGTTCGTTGCTCCAACTCTAAAGGGTAAACATCAACATAACCGCTGCGAGTTACCTCGAAGGAGGTAATTCCACCGAAGGCGGCAATATATTGGTCTTGTTTACCGGTTGCTTGAGAGCCACAAAGGTCGTGCTCGACATAATATGCTTCTTCAGCCAATTCTTTTCGCGGTAAGTTGTCACCTTTCATAGCGTGTAAAATTTGCAGCAAGTTAACGGTTATAGCACCAGAAACGCCGAGGCCGGATGATCCAGGAACGTCAGAAATGATGTTCATCTCTAACCCTTTGCCTTTGAGCCAGTCTTTGGCTTTCAAGAAAAGAAGACTTTCACGGATAATCTTATGCTCGATTTCTTCAATGTTAGGAACCATTTGAACTTTGTCTGAGTATTTTACAATCCAATGACCACTCCATCTACGATTAACAGAAAGTCTTACATAGAGAGAAATGGCGGCTGAAGTCCAATAACCACCCTCAAGTGAATAAAAGGACTCAATGTCCGTACCTCCACCACCCATCGAAAGGCGTAGAGGTGCCTTACCCAATAACATGCGATACATGCTCGTATCCTCCTTTTTTGAATTTTCGGTATGTTAAATTTTTAAAGAATTCCCTCCTTGTTTAACTTAATAAATGACTACTAAAAAAAGCATTTGTCAAGCAAAAAAGCAAAAAAGCTCACCGTGGTGAGCTTTAAGTTGGGTTGGTTTTAGCTATTTTCGACTGAAGATCTCAGTTATTTGGCGGATACCTTCGAAAGAGCCGACTTCATAAAATACTTCTGGTGATTCATAACCGGCCAGCTGCTTGTTCTTAATCAATAGATCAAAATAGCGACTGATAGGAAAAGATTTTCCTGCAACTTGATAGATAATCTTCTTACTAAAAACGTTTAATCCGTATTCAATGTATTGCATTGTCGGCTTGAAATTGTTTTTGGTAAATTCGGTTATTAGGCCGTTATTGTCTAGAGACACTTGGCTTGGTAAGCCTAAATCGCCTCTATTTCTATAAACAACCATTAGACCTTGAGTTTGAGCTTGCTGATAGGTTCGGCCGACTTTTTGCCAATCAATTGCCAAGTAAGAATCACCGTATAAAACGAAAAAATCTTTGTCTAAGTAAGGGGAAGCGTTTTTAAGAGCACCTCCAGTATCAAGCTTCTCCTTCTCGACGGAATAGGTGATTTTGACATCAAATCCTTGGCCGTTACCAAAATAATCTTGTACTTGTTCCCAAAGATGACCGCCACAAAAGATGATTTCCTCTATACCATTTTTGCGACAAAGATCTATTTGATATTCCAAGAAGGGCTTTCCTTTGATTAATACCATGGACTTGGGAATTTTCTCGGTGAGGGGATAAAGACGAGTGGCTAGACCACCAGCAATAATTACAACTTGTTTTAACATCGCAATCCTCTCTATCAGTTTTTTAGTTTTTAAGGAGCTGTTATCTTATACGGTAAAGATTTAGATGTGTAAAGAGAAAAGGGCCGAGAGACGGAGAGAGCTAGATAATAAATTTAGGCTTTGAACGTGATCCATTTGTTGGCGGAAAAGTTCCAAGCGAGGACGATAAATTTGGTCACGGCACTGGCATAGAGATACCAGAGACCAATAATTTCTACCCAGAAATACATACTGGCCGTGTTGAGCAGGAGAGCAAACCCTCCAACGGCGAAAAAAATGGCTAATTGTTTGCTATGATTGTTAGACTGATTTTTGAAAGTGAAATATTTTTGGGTAAAATAACCAAATATGCCAACGACAATAAAAGAAAAAATAGCAGAATAGAGATACCAGAAGTGGAAGATACTAACCATAAGGTAAAGTATGGCTAAATCGGTAACGGCGCAAGTGCCACCAACCAGAAAATAACGGGCGAATTGGAAAAAATGGCTGTTGTCATTGAGAATTTTGTGGAGCATAGATTTTATTTTTTAGTAAAATTATTTCTAATTCGATGGTAATTTTAACAAAGTTATTTTAAAAAACAAAAAAGGACCGAAATAAATTCGGTCCCAAAATTGAAAAGTAAAGAGCAAAAATTAAAAGGAGTAAAAATATTTAGCCGTCAAAACGACTAGGATGGAGTAAAAATATTTAGCCGTCAAAACGACTGGGATTGCGATGTTTCTGCCAGATAAAGGCGTCTTCCAAAGTTTTTTTCTCTGAAATGAAGGTCACCGCCTCCTCCAAGTTTTTGGCTCTAAAGCCAGGTTGGCAAATGTTTTCCTGAGAAACATCAAATTGATTTTTAATCAGAATTGTTCGACAACCTGCTTTTTTGCCAGCTTCAATGTTCTCTCGGCTATTGCCGACAACCCAAGAATTTTCGAGATCAATCTTGAAAAAGTCGCGCGCGCGCAGAATCATTCCCGGTTTAGGCATACGGCAGTCGCAGTCTAAAAGAAGTTTTTCGACCACTACTTGATTGGGATCGGGGTGATGCGGGCAAACATAAATCTCTCGCAATTCCCCACCAGCGATGAAGACATGGTGAAAAATCATCGCATGCATTTGTTGCAAATCATCGAAGTTCATTTGTCCTTTGGCCACCGCCGGTTGATTGGTGATAATAAACACCAGAAAACCTAAGCGATTCAACTCCTTGATGCAACGTCCAACAAAAGAAAAGATGATCATATCTGCCGGTTTGAGCGGAGTTAGCGGTCGATCGGTAATATCTTTTCTTTTGGAAGTGTTAATCACTTCGTCACGATCGAGAAAAACGGCTGGGCGTAATTCTTTGGGTAATCCCATTTTTTGTTCCTTTCTAAATATGACGTTTGTAAAGAGCTGTTTCCTTATAGGCCAAATATTTAGATGCGTAAAGAGTAAATTGACTAAAAAAGATTTATTGACTATGATGAAATTGTTATAAATAAAAAGACTTATAATTATTAGCTGGATTTATATGGAAAAAATGAGAAAATTAATTCAAAAAGTTTTTTTGTTTATAGACAATCTAGGTATAGCTATAAGTGAAAAAAAATTAATTGTTTTTGATCGCAAAGTTGTTTGCTTGTTGCTCTTTTCGGTTATATCTCTGGTTATTTTAACTACTTTTAAAATAAATTATTCTTCCGTATCTTGTTGGAATAAAGCTTTTCCCAATGAAAAAAGTCAAGAAGCCAGCGCGCCCTTGTTGGGAACCCCGAAAGAAATAAGAAGTGATGAATATCGTGTCGTTACTCCATTTATGCTTTCCCAAGCAAAACAAAATCCCCCATTTCCTGTTTCCAACGAGTCATTGGGGGATAAAAAGACGCCTCTGTTAATGAGTTTACCGGTTAGCCATTTTTCAACGTTGTTTCGTCCTCAGAATTGGGGATTTTTTATTTTAGATTTGGAAAGAGCCTACGCTTTTTATTGGAATTTTAAAGTTATTGGCTTGATCTTGAGTTTTTTTCTTTTGATGATGCTTTTAACGAAAAATAATTTTTGGGTTTCTCTTCTTAGTTCTTTCTGGTTATTTTTCTCCAGTTATATCCAGTGGTGGTTTTCAACTCCGGCCATGCTTCCCGAGATGATTACTTCCGGAAGCTTAGTTTTCTTAGGTTTTGCTTATTTACTTTTTTCTGAAAAGAAAAAGTCAATCTTTATCGGTTCTTTGTTGATGCTTGTTTTTGGGATTAATTTTGTTTTATTTTTTTATCCACCCTTCCAAATAACTTTAGTTTATCTCTATCTTTTTCTTTTTGGGGGTTATTTTTGGAAAAATTTTGATAAAAAATCTTTTAGTCAATTAAAAATTATTCGTTTGGTCTCTTTTCTCTTTTTTAGTGTTTTGTTTCTAGCGGTTCTTTTTGAATTTTATCAAGAAGCCAAAGAGACCATCGCTGTTATGATGCAGACTGTCTATCCGGGGAAACGAACTTTAACGGGTGGCGGAATTGATTTTTCCAGAATTTTTTCTGGTTATTTTGATCCTTTTTGGAACGATAAATCTTTTCCCAAAAAAATGGGTTTTGAAGGTAATTTTGCCCTCTTTTTCCCTTTTGTATTTTTGGTGATGCTTTGGAGGATAATTCAGAAGAAAGGGGATTTTAAAAAAGAGGTAGATAAATATTTTTTAGGATTATATATAGGTCTAACTTTGATTTGGATTTTAGTTGGATTTCCCACTATTTTAGCTAAAATATTTCTCTTGGATATGATTCATCCGATGAGAATTTTTTTGGGTTTAGGCATTGCTAATATTATTTTAACAGCTATTTTTTTGGCAGAGACCCCAGAAATTAAAAGTGAAAAGAAGCTTTTTTCTTTAAAAAATTTAGGATTTTTCTTGATACTTCTTGCTTTAATTTTTCTGGTGGGAAGATATTTTGTGGAAAGTCGTTTTTCTTGGTTTTATATAATATGTTTGTCTTCCGCAATGGCCCTACTTGCGCTAATGGTTATCCTTAAAAGATGGAAATTGTTTTTTATTCCGCTTATTGCCCTGATTGCTTTACCAAATTTTCCCGTTAATCCGATTGTCTATGGGTTAGATTCGATTAATAAAAAAGAAATAGTGGTTTTTATAGAAGATCAGGAGTTAAATAAAATGCATGGAAAATGGGTAATATTTGGCGAACATTTTGTGGCAAATTTGGTCAAAACAACCGGAGTAGACGTAGTTAATGGAGTAAACTTTTTGCCGGAGTTTGAAAAAAATAAAATTATTGATTCTGAAAATAAATATCAAGATATATATAACAGGTATGCAAATATCGGTTATTCTTTTTCTGAGGATGATGCTCCGGTTTACACGTTAGATTATCTGGATCATTACACTATTGATATTAATCCTTGTTCAGAAAGAATTAGAAATATAGGGGTTAGATATATTGTTTTGCCAAAAAAATACAAAGAGCCTGAATGTTTGCTTCGAATTACAGACAAGTCCCTTAATAAAATGCATATATATACTTATAAAGACTAATCGGTTACGCTTGATAAGCAAGCATTTTATTTTCCTTGGGAGGCTAGAAAAACTCCAAAAATAATAATCATAATGCCAAGAGAGTTTATAAAACTTATCTTTTCTCCAAAAAGGTAATAGGAGAGAAAAGCTACGATTATGTAGGCTAAACTTTGCATTGGGTAAACCGCGGAAAGTTTGGCCATTGATAAAATCTTAATCCAAACGAGAGTAGCTACGCCAAAAGAAGTTAGTCCCAATAAAAACCAATAATTAAGGATATAGCGATAAATAATAGCTAAATCCAAGTGGGATTCGATAAAAAGACTGCTTTTTTTGAAAAGAATTTGACCGAGAGACATTAAAAAAATATTACCAGCGAGTAACCAATAAAGCATAAAGATTGTTTATTTTTTAAGCTTACTTAGCGCATTTTTTCTGACTATCTCAGAGATATTTCTTTCCAATCTTTCTATTAAATTTAGCATTTTGTAAATTATAATGAAAACGATAATAAAACCAGTAAAAATAAGAGTGTTAAGATTTTCTCCCATGCCCAATTGCTCGGAAATGATGTGAGCCAATTGGGGAAAAAGAGTAAAGAAAAAAATAAAACCCCAAACAAGTAAAGTGATAAAAAGTTTGAAAAAACTTTGTCCTTGTTCTTTCTTGATAAACTTAAAAATTCCGTTAAAGAAAAAGAAAACGGAAATGATACCCAGAAAAATTTGATAGATTGAAAAATTGTTCATATTTTTTAATTAGCTGGAAATAACCATCTTGATAAGTGTTTTTATTCCGTTTTTCAGGCCCTGCTTGTTCTGTTTGCTCATAGAATATTCGGTGTATCTGACTTCAATCGGAATTTCACAAAATTTAAGCTTATTGCGATAAATTTCTCTGATAACTTCACTGTCGTACTCGTATCGATCGGTTTTGGTGTCTATTAAAGCCAAAGCTTTTTTTGAATAAGCTCTAAAACCGGATTGACTATCTGAAACCCACAAGCCATAGATTAACCAAGTGAAAAAATTACCGATGTGATTAGCGATAATTTTGTAGAAGGGCATACCCTTAGCATTTTTTAGTCTAGTACCGAGAACCACGTCATTTCCTTTTTCTATCGCTTCTAACATTTTGTAAATATCTTTGGGATTATGTTGGCCATCGCCATCCAAAGTAATCACTGTTTCGGCTTTTAAAAGCTTGCCAGCGTCTATGCCGGTTTTTATTGCCGCTCCTTTTCCTCGATTGATCAATAGTTTTAAAGCGACAATTCCTTTTAAATTTTTTATTTTTTCGTAAGTTCCGTCGGTACTACCATCATCCACAACGATTAAATTCCGAAATCCGGCTGCTTGAATTTCTTTGATAGTTTCTAAGATGACTTTTTCTTCGTTAAAAACAGGAATGATACAATAAACGTCGGAGAGGTTTTTCAGGGACACTGATTTTTTTTAGTAAATAAAAGAAATAACTGTCTTAAGTTAACTGTATTTTTTTATTTTTTCCAATTTATTCTTTTTCCATAACAGCTCGCAAAAAAGAGAAAGAGATAAAAGAAATGCCCATAAAAATAAAGTAGAGGCCAAAAATTGCCAAGCGGGAGAGCTGAATATCGTGAAAATTATGGCTAGTCCATTGAATAAAAATAATTAAATCGGCAACAAAACCGACTAATAAGATAAAACTGCCAATAATCAAGCTTTTTTCCAAGCTGATTTTTTTAATCCAGATGACCATTTTGTCGTCAGTGTAGTAGTTATTTAAATGAGAAAAAAGTTTAATAATCATCCCCATTTCAAAAACAGAAATACTAACGATACTGAGCGTTAGGCCAAAAATCATCGAGTGAATATCCATATAAATATTGCCGAAAGAAAAAGGGCCGTTAATTTGCAACAACAAAATGAGCGTTCCCAGCAGAAAGGCTATAATGGCCGGCCAGATAAAGACGAAATTAGGCGCGTAGAGAAGCATAAATTTAAGATGTCGCCAGCCGTCACGCCAAGTGTGCAGGTGGGGTGAGCGATCTCGTTTGTCGGGGTAAAGAGTAATAGGAATTTCCTTTAATTTTAGTTTCAAAATACCTGCTTTGATAATCATTTCCGAGGCAAATTCCATACCGGAGGAGTGTAAATCCAGTTTCCTAAAAGTTTCTTTAGTTAGCCCTCGCATACCGCAATTGCAATCAGAAATTTTGGTGCCAAAGAATAAATTAAGAATAAAAGTTAAGACGGGAGTGCCCAGGTAACGATGTAGCCAAGGCATAGCGCCTTTCTCGATGCGACCTTTAAGTCTGGTTCCCATAACAATTCCGTAGCCTTGTCGGAGATATTTGACAAAATCGTCAATTTCCGCAAAATTATAGGAATCATCGGCATCGCCCATTATAAGATATTTTCCGTAGGCTTTGTTAAAGCCACCGATTAAAGCGTTACCATAGCCTTTTTTGGGACAGTGAACAACGCGCGCGCCGTGCTTTTTGGCGATTTCAACGGAGTTGTCAGAAGAGCCATTGTCGGCAATAATCACTTCGCCCTCAATTTTTAGTCTCTTAAAACTATCAAGCCCTTTTTTAATCACGATTGGCAGAGTTTTAGCCTCATTGAGACAAGGGATAACAATGGATAATTCTTTAGAATTTTGCATATTTTTTGGTTAAAAGTGATTAAATTTCACCCCAATTTTGGCCGATATGGACGTCAACTTTTAGAGGCAAAATTTCAGGAATGATATCTTCCATCAACGAACAAACGTTTTTTTTAATCTTATCGACTAAATCATTGCGAACTTCCAAGATAATTTCGTCGTGAATGGTTAATAAAAGGCGAACAGGGCTTTCTAACGGCAATCCCGGTGTTTTAGAGGGGTAATTAAGAGCTACATAGTCGCCCACTTTGACTAGAGCGATTTTCATAATATCGGCGGCTGTGCCCTGAACAGGCATATTGATGGCCATTCTTTCCCCAGCTTGGCGTAGCATTTTGTTGGGCGAAGCGGCCTCCGGCACATAGCGGCGACGACCAAAAAGAGTCTCCACAAAACCGTTTTGTCTGGCAAAAGCTTTAACTTCTTCGGTATATTGGGCGATTTTAGGTAACTCAGCCAGATAATTTTCAATAAAAAGACGAGCTTCATACTCTGGTAAATGGCTTGATTTGGCGAAACCAAAAGCGCTTATACCATAAATAATACCGAAATTAAAGGCTTTAGCGGCATTACGTAGTTGGTCGTTTACTTCGTCAAGGTTGATTTTGTGAACCAAAGAAGCGGTTCGGCGATGGATATCCTCACCTTTCTTAAAGGCTTCGATTAACTTTTGTTCGCCGGATAAATAAGCTACTAAACGAATTTCTATCTGAGAGTAGTCCAAAGAAACCAGAGAGAAGCCTTTGTCGGCAATAAAAGTGTGGCGCAATGTAAGCTCGCTGTTGCGGGAAATGGGTTTTAGAGGTATATTTTGCAGATTGGGATTGTTGGAAGACAATCGACCGGTGGCTGTGCCGGTTTGGTCAAAAGAAGTAAAAAGACGTTGACTCTGGGAATTAACCAAGCGAGGTATAACGTTGAAATAAGTGCTTTGGAGTTTACGTTTCTCCCGATATTCGAGGAGTGGAGTGATAATCGGGTGTTTATTTTTTAATTTGTCTAAAATATCGGCCGAGGTGGAGTAGTGACCCGATTTCCCCTTTTTAATTCCCCCGGCAAAAATATCCAAGTTTTTAAAAAGAATATTAGCTAGTTGAGCTGGTGAATCCAAATTAAACTCCTGACCGGATAGACTGTAAATAGTTTCCTTTAGCTTGTTTAATTCTTGCTCATTGGCTAAGCGGAGCTTCTCTAACAAATCAGTGTCAACTTTGATGCCGGATAGCTCCATTAAGGCTAATGTTTTAGCTAATGGCAACTCAATATCTTGATAAATATGGCTAATATTTTGGCGGACTATTTTCGTTTTAACGGTCGGAAAAATAGTTGATAGAAACTGACTTTCTTGTTGAAACGCTACTTGCTCTTTTAATGTTTTCTTGATTTCGGGAATTAGTCGGATTATTAAAGAAATCAATTCTTTAATTTTAGAGGCGTCATAGCCATTATTGCCGAAATCAAGCAAAGTTAGTTGAGTTTTCGGTTCTGCCCACTTTTCTTTGAGAAAATGCCAAAAAATCTCTTTAAGAGTGAATTTGCGGACTAAGGGCGGTTGAATAAGATACGCTTGGAGTTTTAAATCAGTAACTTTTTGAAGGGGAAAATTGATAAACGGTAAATTTTTCATAAGTTCTTTCAAATCAAAGACGAAAACCGGCCATTTTGAGGGAAAATCGGATGGCAGAGTGGCGGTTTTTTGGTTGGAAAGAAAAAATATTTGTTTTACTCTATGCTGGTTGGCGTCAGAATTTTTGGAAAAAGAAGCTATAATTAAGCCTTTTCCCTTCCAAGTCTCGCCTGCCCAGAAGAAAATTTGATCGTCGGAGGCTAAATTAGAGACTAAGTCAGACCAAGTAGAAATCTCGATAATATCGATATAATTAAGCTGATTGTTGACAGTAGAGCTGCTGTTGGCGGTTGATTTTTTCTGATTAACAACGCTTTTTTGATCCCATTTTTCCAAACGATTAACGAGGGAGCTAAAACCTAACTCTAATAAATTATCTTTTCCTTTTTCCAGTTGATTTTCGGAAAATTGAGCTTTGGACCAGTCGACTTTGAGCGGTAAATCGCGATGCAGAGTAACTAATTCTTGGCTTAGATAGGCTTGATCCTTTTCCTTGGTTAGAATTGTTTGTAAATGAGGTCTAATTTCGCTTAGATGCTGAAAAATATTATCTAAGGCGCCATATTTTTGGAGTAAATCCGTAGCTGTTTTGGCTCCAATACCCTTAACCCCCTTGATATTGTCGGAATTATCGCCGTAAATGGCTTTATAATCAATCATTTGGTTAGGTTCAAGACCAAAACGCTCTCTGACTTGCTCTTCGTCATAGATTTTAACTTCACCGATACCGCGGCTGAGAGTCTGGACCTTGGTACGTGGATTAACGAGTTGCAGAGTATCTAAATCGCCAGTAGCAATTACAATTTCTCCTTCGGGGTAATTATGTAAAAATAATTCGTTGCAAGTAGCAATAATATCGTCCGCTTCAAAACCCGGTTTTTCATAGGAAAGAAAATTAAAACTGGCAACCATCTTTTTCGAAATAGGCATTTGCTGATACAGCTCATTCGGTGCTTTAGCGCGTTGAGCCTTATATTCGGCGTATTTTTTTTTGCGGTGAGTTGGTTTGGGTGAGTCAAAGGCAAAAATAACGTGAGTTGGTTGATTTTGTTTGATAATATTGAGAAAAGTGGAAGTAAAACCGTAAACAGCGTTAACCACCCTGCCTTGTCGGTCAGTGAGGGGCGGCAGAGCGTAAAAAGACCGATAAATTAGAGCGCTGGAGTCGATAAGAAGCAGTTTGGGCTTAGAAGAAAGCATAGAATAATATTTGGGTATTATCAGGTATAAAAAACCGACAAATTAGGCAGAATATGTAAATCTCTAGTTAACTTAATAAGGGTAATTATCGAGTTTTTGGTTATTTTTCCAAAAACTCTCATATAAAAGTACTTTTAATCCTAGTAACTTTGCTATAAGATGGGTGGATTAGAAATTTTATTGTTAGTTCTTTTTCTTCGAATTAGTGTTACTATTTTTGTTCGTATTAGCGTTGGTGTTCTTGTTTTTGTTGCTATTTACGTTTGTATTGGAGTTACTGTTAGTGTTGCTATTGGCATTAGCGTTAGCATTTTGTTCTTTTTTGGCCTTTTTCAAGTCGGCTGGTGTTTTTGGCTCAGCGACCGGTTGAACACTGTTAGCGGGTGGAATAATGTTATTGACCGCTTCTTGATCAAAAATTTTGTCGCAAACTTCCTTAATCTTATCGTAATTACCCCCCTTAGGCAGAAGAATATAAGCCGGACCATCGGAAGTATCAAGCATTGTTGAATAAAGCAAGCCATCTGTTCCGTTGTCGATAACTTTGTGAATAATTCCCGGTTGGTTCATTTTTTGATAAATGCCAAAAAGTTTTTGCATTTCCCATGGAGCCATTGTTGTTCGAACATTATCGCCCAAAGTATTAGCCATACCGTTGACTTTATTGAAATCGGTTAGAGTTCCAAGGGAAAGAGCTTTATCCTTGATAGCTACAAGAACTTCTTGCTGCCGGCGGGCTCGGTCGAAATCGCTTGTGTTGTAACGGGCTCGGGAATAACAAAGGGCTTGATCGCCATTTAGCTTGCTATCGCCAGCCGGCAAGGAAAAAACGCCGCCACACTCATTACCTTCCACAAATTGAGAAGTTTCAGCGAAGGGTTGAGATAAATGGACGGTGATGCCACCCAAAGTATTGACAATCTCTCTAAAAGCCTGAAAATTGCCGGCGATGACGTAATGAATGGGTAAACCGGTTACGTTTTGAATAACTTGTTGCATTAGCTCCATCCCTTTGTTGGTGCCCGCCTCTTCACCTAAAGCAGTGGCGGCGTTGATTTTACGAGTGCCGTGACCGGGAATATCGACGTGTAAATCGCGAGGAATAGAAATCATAGCGATTTTATTGTCGCTGGGTTTGATGCTGACAACCATAATGGTATCAGCCAAAAGACTGCCTCCCGGCATATTACTACCCCGTTCTCCCAGAAGTAAAATATTGATTCGACCGTCAGTGACTCCTTTAACGTCTTGGTCGCTTTTTAACAAACCTCCCAAAAGCCCCCCGTTATTAGTAGACATACGATTAAAAAGACTGGAAGCTTTGTAATAAAAAAGACCGCCAACAAGAAGGAGAAGAATGCCTGAAGTAATAAAAATCTTTTTTAATTTTTTGTTTTTAAAAAAACCTTTTTTGTTTTGATTTTCAAGATTGTTATCGTTGAGATCGAATTTTTTCTTGTTTTTGAGAGAAAAATAAGCCATAATGCAAGTTTATTGAGTTAAAAAACACCTTTTTAGATTAAAACTATTTAAAAAAGTTGGCAAGAGATGCGTTTTTATTAGAAATTAGGTGAACCTTGCCTACCGGCAGGCAGGTTAGAAATTTAGCTTGTGCTCTTATTCTTACGATGAAATTGTTGATGGATTTCATTTAGATGTTTATCAGTGACGTGAGTGTAGATTTGAGTGGTGCTGATGGAAGAATGACCAAGCAAGGCTTGAACCGAGCGAATATCGGCGCCGTTACGTAATAAATCGGTGGCGAAAGAGTGTCGTAAAGTATGGGGGTGAATATCTTTTGTGATGCCGGCGCGAATAGCGTATTTTTTAACAATTCTTTGAATGGTTCGAGTGCTGAGGCGTAAATCGCTATCATCTTTTGTTCCGTGATGGCGAACAAAAAGAGCTGGATCAGTGTCAAGACGTTTTTTTAGATACATATAAAGAGCTTTTTGAGCCATTTCGGAGATGAAAACCACTCGTCTTTTGCCACCTTTTCCCTCGATGGAAAATTCGTTTTTTTCCAGAGAGAAGTTTTCTCGATTGAGAGAAGTAAGTTCGGAAACGCGTAGACCGGAAGAAAAAAGAAGTTCCAAAATAGCTCGGTCGCGAAGACTGTCTCGGCTGGTTCCTCGTGGTGAATCTAATAATCTTTCCACTTCATTTCTTTCCAAAAATTCAATCTCTTTACGCTCGGTTTTACCTAATTCGATTTTGTCCGGAGCCGGAATAGAAATATTGACTTTACCTAGAAATTTGAGAAAACCGCGCAGGGCGATAATATGATAATCCTGAGTAATCTTTTTGAGAGGCTCCTTTTCGTTTTTGGCGAGACGATTAAGATAAATTCGATATTTACGAATATTATCCTCGGTAATATCTGAAGCCTCGATTTCTTTCTTTTGTACGTAGTTAGATAACCATTGAATAAAACGATTAAGATAACGATCATAATTAGTCAGGGTGCGAGCGGCTCGATTGCGTTCGATTTCCAGATATTCCAAAAAATCATTTTTAAGCTCGAAGAGGTTTTTCATAGTGAGAGATTTTTAGAAAATATTTATATTTCAAGAATTTATTGGAGCGGGTAACGGGAGTCGAACCCGTCTCGCCAGCTTGGAAGGCTGGAGTAATAGCCACTATACGATACCCGCAAACTGCATGATAAATTTCTAATTTCTAATAAAATTGCTGGATAAAAAGCACAATCATTTGAGATTTTTTGGCTATTTTTTTATTTTTAGTGTGCCCCCAGCAGGGTGACTTCTCACTAAAAATGGAAAAATAGCCAAAAAATCGAAAAAAGAGCTATCTTTAGTAGGTCAAGAATTTATCTTAGGTTATTTATAATATATTAAATTGAAAAAATCAATTTAATAAATTTGGATTTTCGTAAAATTCATTCTAAAATGGACCTGAGGTTATAAGGTAATCGGTAATCAATCAAAGATAACCGACTATATGGTGAAAAAAAGAAAAACCAAAAAAATTCGTTGGTCGGCTTGGCGCAAATTGGCAATTGTCTTTTTGTTGTTTTTGGTTTTACCTTTTTTTGTTCGTGCTGATTCTCTTATTCCTAATATGCAAAACGGAACTTGGCAAAGATCAATCTCTACACCCGGTAATGACAGTCTTATTGGATTGAATTATAGTTTGCGAACCTTGCTTTGGACGGCGGGTGTCATTTTGGAATCTTCTCAAAACGTTTTGACTCGGGTAACAGATATTAATTTTTATAATCAGTTAAGCGGTTTTAGCAATAAACCGGAAACGGGTCGAGTCAGTCAAGAAAGCGGTTATAATATTATTCGACAAATTTGTAATACCATCCTCGTTATTATCCTGTTGTTTATTGCTTTGGGAACGATTTTGCGAGTGGAAAGTTACAACTATAAATATTTGTTGGTCAAATTGGTGGTGGCGGCTATCCTAATTAATTTTAGCGGTATGATTGCAGGGATTGTTTTGGATTTTTCTCACGTTATTATGAGTATGGGTCGTTTTACGGAGAATATTCAGGAAATCGGGACTAAAATTCAAGAAAATTCTCAAATTATGAAGGAGTATACGAATAATATTGATTTAGGCGACTTTTCTAGCGATACTAGCGGCAATTTGATTGAAAATATGACTCGGACTATTTCTCGTTTTAATGTAAATATGATTTTAGCTTCAATTATGATGTTGATTCTGGGAATTACGGTTTTAGCCGTATCTTTGTTCTTAGTTATTAGAACGGTTAGTCTTTGGTTTTTGTTTACTTTAGCGCCTTTAGCCTTTGCTTTCTATGTTTTGCCTAATACGCGAGTTATGAGTTTAAAATGGTGGGACGCTTTTCTCCGTTACGCTTTCACCGGTCCCCTGCTCTTTTTTCTTCTTTTTTTGACGGTTGTAATTTCCAAAAATCTAGAAATTGAGCCGGAACCGGCGGTGGTAGGAACGGATAAATTTATCTTTTTTTCTGATTCCGGCAGTTTGCTTAGTTATCTTTTTATGGTGGTTTTGTTATGGGCCAGTGTTTTTCTCTCAAGATCTTTATCGATTGCGGGAGCTACTCAAGTTGTCGGTTATTTCAAGGATATTACCGGTGGCGGTAAAAGCATCCAAGTTATTTCCAAATTGGTCGATTCGGGCGGATCGGCGATCAGTCGAACCGGAGCCGGTCAAAAGTTAAGTCAAATGCTTAGTTCTCCTTCTATGTCTTTGCCTGCCAAAGACATAGCCAGTGTTAGTTTAGTCGGAACCAAAGCGGGTATTAAAGCGCAGGCGGAAGCGACTCGTAAAGCTTTGGAATCGTTACTTAATCCATCAGCTTTAGGTCGAGCCTTTTCCATTGCCGATAGTAAGAGAAAAGGTGGTTTCGCCGGCGATTTAGCCGGTATTGGCCAAACGGTAGCGCTTTCGCGACAAGATCCAGCAGAATATTTACGTAAAGCTTGGCGACGTTTTGAACCACAAGGTAAGGCCACGGGTAATTTTTGGCAAGATGCTAAAACTTTAAACGAAGAAGTTAATAAACAGGTTGTTGCTCAGGAAAAAGTACGCCAAGTCTTTAACGAAATGGGGACGAAAACTGATAAAATAAATCAATTTCAAGCTCAGGATGTTAACGCCAAAGAGGCTCAGATTTATAAAATGGCTTGGACGGGCGGTCTGCCTGATTATTTTAATCAGCAAGGCAAAGCTTATAATCCGGGGGCGTTGGCTGATCATCTAAAAACGACTTTTGGTGAAAAAAGAGGTGGCCAAATTGCAGAAAAACTGAAAATGATCGGGGAAACCAAAAAAGATGCCAGTCTAAATGTAGCTTCTTGGAACGAAAAGAAGAGCAAATTTGAAATTAGTGAAAAACCGAAGGAGGCTGCCAAAATCGATCCAAAAGACTTGCGAACAATTGCTCCGCAAAGTATTTTAAATAAAGATAACAAGGGTAATTATACCGGTTTCAACGAAACGGGTATGCAACTGATTAAAAATATGTCGCAAGAATACTTGAAAGAAATTAAGAATATGCGAGAAGACACGGTTCAAGCTATGACTCAAGCGTACAAGAGTTCTCAAGAAGGCTTAACTAAGGAGTTATCAAAACAAATTGGTAAAGCGGGCGGAGGGATTGGTCAAATCAGTACAGAGTCCATTCAAGCTATCAGTCAAGCTCAAATGAAGGGTAAATTTAACGTGCAAGAAGTTCAGGCTCCACACGCTCAAATTAGTTTGGGGCAAGAGTTCCTAAATAAGGTAGCTGGGCGCGCTTTTGCCAGTAAACAGATGAAAACTGGTCAAGCCGGAGTTATTAGCGCTGACGAGAGTAGAGAAAAAGCCATGGAGAAAAATTTGTCTAGCGTGGAAGCAAAAAGAGAACAATCCAAAATCGTTGGACGTGAATTTGCCAAAAGGAATATTTTAAAGGATAAGAACAAAATGAATATTGCCGTAACCGAAGACGAAGCCGTTGCCGCCGAAGAAATTGTTGGTCTTAAAGACAAACAAAAAATGTTGATGTTAGGAGGAAAAGCCGTTTAAGATAAAATTGAAAATTAATTTATGTTATGTCCAATCTCGCTCTGGGCGCGCAAATCGCAATTTCTATTATCGGTGGAATTCTGGTCGGAATGTCATTAGGTTACTATGTTGAGATTGGTTTGACAAATTATGTCAGCTTGGACATAAAGCCTTGGGGAACAATAATAGGCATTTTACTAGGGATTTACCTTGGTGGTTATTCAATTTATAAAATAGTGGAAAAACAGCAGAAAAAAGTTGAGAAATAATTATTTTTCGGTTACAATATTCGGGTAAACGAAGCTGGAAAGTTAGAAAACTAATATTCTTTAATTTAAAATATGCGAATAATTGTCAACATCCCCGCTTATAATGAAGCTAAAAAGATTGGTTCGGTTATCAAGTCAATAGATCGAAAATTGATTGAAGGGGCGGAAATAAAAGTTCAAGTTGCCGATGATGGTTCTGATGACAACACAGTGGAGGTTTCCAAAGAAGCGGGGGCCGAATACGTCTATTCTTTCCCTCACCGAGGACTGGGGTTGACTTTTCGTTCCGGCGTGGAGAAAGCTTTGGAAAACGGAGCTGATATTATGGTTAATATTGATGCCGACGGTCAGTTTTTGGTGGCGGATATTTCTCGTTTA
>JAJYBC010000015.1 GCA_021779255.1 bacterium
TAAATAATTATCCTCTAAAGTTTATTTCTGCTATACTTTATATATCCCAGATTTAATCTAATCAGTCAAACATGCCTCTACCTAAACCCTTGGTCGATCTTCGATTTCTTATAAGTAAAATGCCTGGTTTTTCCGAAAAAGGAGCAGAGCGTTTTTTGGATTTTTGGTGGCGACAAGATGAAAAAAATCGCAATGATTTTAGCGAGGCTTGGAATAAGTTTCGCACGCTTAATTTTTGCAAACAATGTTTTTTCTTTGCCGAAGATCAACTTTGTTCTTTTTGTCAAGACAACAGTCGGGATCAGAAAAAAATTTGCGTTGTTTCTTCTCCTTTTATTATTCCCTTGATCGAAAAGACTAATTACTCCGGACTTTACTTTGTACTGGACGGGGAAATCACCGGCAAAAATGGAGGAAAACAGATATTGACTATTCGAAAAAGACGTGATTATCTGAAAAATCGGATTATTTCCGAGAAAATTCAGGAGCTGGTTTTAGCTACCGATTTTACTTCGTCCGGAGAAGCTACCGCTTTTTTTATCCAAGAGATTGCTAAAGCAGCACCCATTAAAATTTCTCGTCTAGCCAGAGGTTTTCAAAGTGGCGATTTGTTAAGCTACAGCGACCCGATAACTATTAAAAGTGCCATGGAAAATCGCACTTCTTTCTAAAAATTTAAAAAAATCATAAACATGTTATCACTTACCGAAATTAAAGTTGGTACTCGAGTCGAATTTAACAACGAACCATATGAAGTTCTTTGGCGCAACCATAGTAAAATTGGCAGGGGAGGAGCTGTTCTACGAACTAAAATGCGCAATTTGAAAAATAGCAAGGTTATCAGTCATAATTTTCAAGGCAACGAGAGTTTGCCGGAAGCCGATTTGTCCCAAAAGAAAGCCCAATATCTTTATTTTGACAATAGCGGTTACCACTTCATGGACGAAGAAAATTATGAACAATTTACTTTAAGAAAAGAACAGTTGGGTAACGCTGTCAATTTTCTCAGAGAAGAAACCTCGATCAATATTTTAGTTTTCAAAAATACTCCTATCAATGTTGATCTTCCAATCAAAATAGATTTAAAAGTTGTTGACGCTCCGCCTGCTTTTAAAGGTAATACCGCCGATGGTGGCAGCAAAATAGTTAAAGTAGAAACCGGCTTTGCTCTTTCTGTACCGCTTTTTATTAAAAATGGTGATACGATAAAAATAAATACTGAGACGGGAGAGTATGTAGAAAGAGTATAAAAAATTTATCCTAATCATTCTCTCTTATGCTTCGACAAAAAAAGTTTTCTCTGGCTCGTAAAATTATCGTTTTCTCAATTTTTCTTCTCACGATGGGAATATTGGCTCCACTCATAATTTTTTACTCTATGGGTTATCGTTTTGATTTAAACAAAGATATTTTTGTTCATTCGGGAACAATTGTTATTAAAACTAATCCAGCGGAAGTAAACATTCGATTAAATAATCAGGATATTTCAAAAGCCAGTTTAGATCTCATCAATCAATCTCTCAACATCAATGGACTGATGCCTAAAAAATACGATTTGGAAGTAACTTCTCCTAACCATCAGACTTGGAAAAAACAAGTGGATGTTCACTCGGGAATTGCAACTGAATATTGGAGTGTTGTTTTGCCACCCAATCAAGTCGACGAAAGCGTTCTTTTGCAAAAAAATGTATTAAATTACTCTTTTAGCCCCGATAAAAAAAAGTTAGCCTATTTTGTGCAATCGGCAGATTCTATTTCTCTCTTTATTCGAGAAGGAGGTAACGACTATTTTATTTTTAAAGAAGATACTAACCAGAGATTCTCTCCAGCCGAAGGAGAATTAAAATGGTCACCCGATAACGGAAAATTAATTTTTTCTTTCAAAAAAGATAATCAAGAAAAAATTCTTTCCGTTGTTGCCGACGGCGTTTACGACAAAATTATTCCCTTGGGAGAGATTTGGGCTGAGAATCTTATTCTAAACAGTGAAGAGCAAAACAAAGCAGATATCGGTCAAAGTAAAAACAAACCGAGCAACAGCGACTATAGCAACGCGAACGATCTCCTTTTAACAACTAACTATTCTTGGCAAGATAAAGATAAAATATATTTTTTAATCAACAACAATCTTTATGTTCAGTCTTTTGACACTTTACTCTCTTGGTGGAAAACAAAAGAGCAAATTTCTTCAACTACTTCGGACAACCAAAATAATCAAAATGGAAATTTAAAGTTAAAAAATTCTAATCAGAACAGTCAAAAATCATCCCTCCAAAATTTTCTTTTGCCGGATAATGCAAAACCCAAAGAAATTAAAAGTGCCGTTCTTGGATTTACTTTTTGCGATGATTTAATTTGCCTAGTCGACCAAGGAAGCAAAGCTTTCAAAATAATCAACGACGAGGGAACAGAGTCCGATTCAGCCTCTATCCCCAGCGAATACCCTCTAAGCGAAAAATATCAGCTTTTCGCTTATGGTAAAGAATATGTTACCATCTTAGACAAAGAAGGTAATTTTTTTCTTTGGGATAAAGTTCAAAACAAAAAAAATGGTAGCAATGATCTGAAATTTCTTGCACCCAAGGTCAAAGGAGCGTATTTTTCGGATGACGGTAAAAAACTTCTTTTCAATACAGATAAAGAAGTTTGCGTCTATTTTGTAAAAGAATGGGAAGTCCAACCGAAACATCTTTTGGGAGATATTGAAACCGTTTATCGACAAGACACCGAGATTGAAAAGGTTCAATGGTACGCTGATTATCAAAATGTTTTCATTATTAATAACGAAAACATAAAATTTGTCGAATTAGACAATCGTGGAGGACAAAATATTTTCACCTTTCTTCAAGAAAAAAACTTGCTTAACGTTAACTACGACGCTCCTAATAAAAAACTTTGGTTCACTAAAAACTCGGGGGGAGAAACTCAGTTAATCGAAGTGGTTTTCCCTGTTTCAAAAAGTTTATTTTCCGGATTGGTTAGCGGTGGGTGATGCAGGACTCGAACCTGCGACCCCTTCGGTGTAAACGAAGTGCTCCACCAACTGAGCTAATCACCCTAAAATTTTGTAGGCGCAGAGGGATTCGAACCCCCGACCAATGGCTTAAAAGGCCACTGCTCTACCAGCTGAGCTATGCGCCCAAAGTTGAAAAACAAGAAAAAACGACTTACTCTTAGGATGTATATGGTGTCTTTCTGTTGAAAGCGTACCTTCTTTTTTACCTTTGGTAAAGAAATTTGTCAATAATTTAATAAAATAATTCGCCAAAATGAAAGAAAATTTCATCACTCCCGAAGGTCTTCAAAAATTTAAAGAGGAGCTAAAAGAAAAATTGGAGAAAAAAAAGCAAATCGGCAGAGCCATTAAGAGCGCTAAAGAGCAAGGCGATCTCAGCGAAAACGCTGAATATTCCGCCGCTAAAGCTCAGCAAGGAGAAAATGAAAGGAGAATCAACTGGCTCAAATGCGTTATCGAGAAAGCTCAAGTAGTTGAAAAAAAAGGCTTAAACCAAGTTGATCTTGGTTGTTTAGTAGAACTGGAAAAAGAAGAAAACAAGAAAGAAAATTTTCAAGTAAGGTTGGTTGGAGTTTCGGAAGTTAGTCCTCTGCAAGGAAAAATTTCTCACGAATCTCCTTTGGGAAAAGCTGTAATGGGTAAAAAAGTCGGCGACATTATTGAATTTCACACTCCTCGAGGAAAAGAAAGTTACATAATTAAAAAAGTCGACTGAAAATTAGAGTCCTCTTATTTGGATAATAACTTCATTGTATGTTAAAAGTTGTCACTATCGGAGGAGGGAACGGAGGGTTTTCTCTTTTGCGCGGGTTAAAAAAATTTCCTTGGGAAATAAACGCTATCGTGGCTATGACCGACGACGGTGGCTCG
The DNA here is from genome assembly GCA_021779255.1 of bacterium. Taxonomy (GTDB): domain Bacteria; phylum Patescibacteriota; class Minisyncoccia; order CAIUEV01; family CAIUEV01; genus JAJYBC01. The sequence continues at coordinate 3,887 of JAJYBC010000015.1, forward strand.
ACCGGTCGTTTACGCCGAGAATTAGGCGTTTTGCCTCCCGGCGATGTTCGCTATTGCTTATCAGCTCTTTCTACTTTACCGGAACCTTGGGAAAAAGTTTGGAATTATCGTTTTGAGGAAGGTGGTCTACGCGGTCATACCGCTGGTAATATTTTACTGGCCGGATTGGAAAAATTTTACGGTAATTTTTTGGAAGCTGTTAAAGAAATGGAGAAACTCCTTCACGTCAAAGGCAAAATTATTCCCGCCACTTTGGATAATACTCGCCTTTGCGTAAAACTAAAAAATAATAAAATAATTCGTGGCCAAGATAATATTAACCATTATTCAGCTCTTCAAAAAGAAGGCGTTCAGCAACTTTTTCTAGAGCCTAGCGCCAAAGCCAACCCTCGAGCCATTAAAGCAATCTTGGAAGCTGACATATTATTGATTGGACCCGGTAATCTTTATTGCAGTATCTTGCCGAGTCTTCTGATGTCAGAAATAAAAAAAGCTATAAAGAAAACCAAAGCATTAATTATTTTCAACTGCAATTTAATCAACAGGGAAGACCAGACTAAAAATTTTGACTTAGACGATTACGTTGATATTATCAATCAATCTTTAGGTAAGGAAGTTATTCAACTGGCAATAATTCAAAAAAATATTAGTCCTGATATTCTCAAAAAATTGCACTTGAAAAAAAATAATTTAGTAAAATGTAATAAAGCCAAAAAGCATAATCAAAATTATAAAATTATAAAAGCCGATATTATTGATAATAACACCATAAAATGTCAGGAGTCCGACGAGATTGCTTACTTGCGTTCTCCCGTTCGTCACGATGGAAAAAAAATGGGAAAAATTATCCAAAAAATTTATTCTGCAACAAATAGTAAAAAAAGTTTTTGAGACTATTACATTTAATTTATTTTTATGTCATCTCCCTTCCAAAAAATTAGCAATTACCGCTATGAGCTAAACGAAAACTCCGTTCCGATTATTTTTCATTTACAAAGCTCTCTTTTCCCCAACGAAAAAGCCCTTGAGCAACTTAGCGGCTTAGCCGAAACCGAAGGCATTTTTCACCACATCGCTGTTTTGTCCGATGTCCACCCTAAAAAAGGACGGAAATGTCCAACCGGTATTGCCGTCGCCGCTGACCGTTTTTTGCCCCAAGTAATGGACACGGCGCCCAACTGCGGTATGCGAATGTTTTCGACCTCTTTAAAATTTCACGATTTAAATGCCGAAAAAATTGATCGTATTTTTCGTCAACTAGTTAAAGAAATTCCAACTCAAACTCTTTTGGGCGTTTCTATCGACGATAAAACAGTCTTGGATATCTGTCGTTTTGGTTCTAAAGGATTAATTCAAAATACAAAAAATAATTTTGCTTTTTTAGAAAATGAAATAGAATTTTCTTTCCAAAACGGTAATGAATTTACTTCAGAAAATATTCCTGAAAAATCAGACCTGTTCTCGTCAATTCCAAAAGTTTTTCTTAAATTGGCTAAGTATCGTTTAGGCATTTTAGGAATGGCCGGCAATCATTTCTTAGATTTAATGCGGGTTGAAAAAATCGAAAACGAAAAATTAGCTAAAATTATGAAAATCGAAAAAGATCAACTTGTTTTTTTTATGCATACCGGTTCTGGCATTTTGGGTCAATATTCCAGCTATTTTTACACTCCCAAAGAAGAAGAGCATCTCCTGACTAAATTACTCGTTAATTGGGGACGGCGAACAATGAGATCAAATTTATTAAATGCTTCTGAAATAAGAAAAATGAGAGAAGAATCAGTCTCTTTTCGAACAAAAAAAGATTTTTTTTCCATCAATCCAGAATCCAGTAGAGGACAAGCTTATGAAATTGCTCACCGAGCTTCCGGCAATTTTGGCTATGCCAACCGCGCCGTTTTGACAGCCAAAACTCGCCGAGTCGTAGAAAAAGAATTGGGTCAAAAATTACAATGGAATTTAATTTATGACATGCCTCATTTGGGCGTAAGACGAGAAAAACATTTCGGCAGGGAAGTCTGGGTTCACCGTAACGGAGTTAGTCGCGCGCTCGGTCCTCAAAAAATGAAAGACCATCGAATTTTTTCTCAGACGGGAGAGCCCTGTTTTTTCGCTGGATCAATGACCACACCAAGCTATTTGGCTGTTGCTACTGACAAAAATACCTCGACTTTCTTCTCGGCCAGTCATGGAGCAGGGAAGAAAAGCGTTGAACCAGACAGTTTTGACAAAGAAAAATTATTTGAGAAACTGCAAAAGGACGGGGTTAAACTTTACAACGCCAAGTCCAAAGGGGTAGTTAAACAATACAGCGATTATTACAAAAATATCGACGATGTAATGGAAGGAATCAAACAGAACGAGATTGCCACTCCCGTGGCCAAACTGGCTCCCGTAGCTGTTCTGATGGCTTGAGTTACAACGTAAGTTATAGTAAAAATGTAAAATTACCTTGACATTTTCGTACATTTATGGGATATTATGAACGTTTAGAACCTTATAAACCAAGTGATTAAACTACGTTTTTTATAAAAGGAGACTGTCATGAAAACGTTCTTTCTTTCGATGTTGTTTATCACGCAAGCGTTGTTCTCGTCTACTCTTCAGGCCGAGAATTTCGTCTACGACCAAGACAACGCTGTAATTGCCAAATACGGTGATTACGCTTTTAAGGCCGTCAGAAAACCGGCGATTCTCAAAGCTGTTCTTGAAGTTTATCCCAATTTTAAGACTAAAGAGGTCGGAACTTCTTTTCCGACTAAAACGACAAGAGTAAACGGTGAAAAAATCGCGATCATAAGTGGTTGTACACCGAATTATTGTGGCAACACTCAATTGATTATTTTTATTAGCGATATCACAAAAAGAGTTTATGTTCTTAAACAAGATCCTAAGTATGGATATAAAATTTTCGGGATGCCTGATCAAAGGACAAAAGAGATGATGATCAATTTTTTTGAGACACAATAGCAAGCAAAAAAATTACCAATCAACCCTAGCCACCAGAAAAAATCCGGTGGCTTTTTTTATCTTTCTGAATTCAAAGATTGATTTAAAACGTTATATTTAATGTAGTCAGAACTTTAACAATTTGTAGCCGTTTTTAGTTGAACATTTTCGAAGGAGGTTTTTGATGGAGAAAGAAAGAATAAGGAAGATAATGGATAACTGGCTGGGAACTAGAAAAATCTATTTTCTATATTTAGCAGCTACTCTTGCCAGCTGGTTTTTGGAATCTTTTTTTGACACCTATCTTCACGAGAAGGGTATAGGTTATTGGTCCAATATTTTTCCTTTTGATAATGGCGATGAATTACGGATGAGATTCTTTTTTGCTTTTGTCCTATTCCTCTTTTTTTGGAGTGTTCATAAGAATACGGTGCACACTATCGAGAGAATTAAGAAAGAGAAAAAAGACAAAGAAAAGATTCGTAAGAGTGGGGAACAATTTAAGGAATTTTCAGCTTCCGTTATCCATGACCTTAAAAGTCCCAGTATTGCTCTTGAAGGATTTACTCAGTATTTGCTAAAAAACTTCGCTGACAAGTTAGGGGAAAAAGGAGAATGGGTCTGTAAAAATATTTTGCAGTCGACAAAAAACGTTGGCGACCTTATCAAAACTATCAATGAATACATGGAAGTTAAAGAACATTCTCAAGAATATCCTCAGAAATATCCTCAAAAAATTGAGAGAGTCTCCATCAAAGAAGTTGTCGGGATTATCCGAGATGAGTTTTCTATTCGAATGGCTATTCGCCAGATAACTTTAGTTTACCCAGACATCTTGCCGGAGATTAACATCGACCGCAATTCCTTAATCAGAATCTTCCGCAATCTAGTTGATAACGCCTTAAAATATGGCGGGGAGAGTCTTAGTGAGATAAAAATTACTTATCACTTAGACAAAGGCTCTTTTCACGTTTTTTCGGTTATTGACAATGGAGAGGGAATAAAGTTAAAAAATCCAGATAAAGCCTTTAAGCGTTACGAGACTTCTTCCGTTGAAAACGGCTCCGGTTTAGGTTTAGCTATTGTCAAAGAAATAGCCGAGCAACATGGAGGAAAGGCTTGGCTTAACAAAGATAATTACAGACAGGGAACTTGTATTTGTTTTTCCGTCGACGAATATTTTTTAGTTGACGAACAATTGAAAGCTTTTTAAGTAAACGATTTTTTTGCTAGTAACACAAGATAGCCTCACCAAAGAAATTATTTAATAATTTGCTTGGGTGAGGCTTTTTTTATTGATTTTCAAAATTTGAACTGACTGTCGTTGCTGTTACGTTTTTTTACCATAGTATTGGTACAACCGGTCACATTGGTAGAATAGAAGGTATGTCCACCTTTGCAACCGGCCGGACCACAGTTATAACCGGCCGCTAGGTTGTCCCAGTCGTTTGCGCTTTGTAAGCTGCCCCCTCTTCGATTCTGGGCGTTAATCGATTTTAAATAAGCAATCCCTAAGGCAATATTGGTCATCCCTTTCTCGCCTGCCGGATCTTTTCGAGAAAGTAGCGTCTCAGTGCTAATGATCTTAGCATCTGAGCCGTGCTGTTTTAACAATTTTTGGTAAGTTTCGGGAGCATACTTTTTTAAAGCGTTAAGAGCCGCTCTAGTTGTTCCTGATTTCGCGTTAAGTTGCATTAAACCTATAGAATATTCTCCTCGATCATTTAAAGCTTCCGGTTTAAAATTAGATTCTTGCTTAATAATACACATTACGAATTCCGGCGGGAGATTAAGATTCATCTCTTTCAAATATTCTCCGATCATTTTTTCGAGCCGGTCTTTTTCTTGCTGGTTAAGAGCATATCCACTGGTGCTAATCGACGTCGAGCTCCAATCGCCATTACTAGTATTGCCTCCCCCCTTGTTGCCACTATCCAGATCGCTTCCCGAGCTACTATTTTGACCGTTTGTCGAGTTATTTTGTCCCCCTTCTTGCTCTTGATTATTTAGCAAATTTTTTAATAAATTATTCGCTTGACTATTACTTATCTGTTGATTAGAGTCCTCTTTCTTAATTTGGTAAGGTAAAATTCCGCTACCTCCCGTTACTTCATTTTTGGATGTATTTTGATTTTTATTGGGATTATAATTAAGGTTCCAATAGTCTTCATAGTGATTTATTTTTGAGTCTTTTGTCTCATTTATACTTGGACTGGGCGTCTCTTCACTACCGTTTTTAATCTCATCGTCTAAGACACTGGTTATTAATCTCTGCTTTTCTTGATCGCTCAACATTTGTAATTTTTCCGTTACTGAACGGCTAAGGAGATCGGCTAATCCGGAAGAAAAAGCACTCGGATCGCCCGAAGCCTTTGTTTGTCTGTCCATAGATAATAGAACATTAATCGTTTGATCTAAATAGTCACTCAATTCTTTTTCGGTTACCCCTGGCGAAACATTTAACACAGATATGGGATCCTTGGTGTTGAGACTCCCGTCGTCATTTAAGTTGATTTGTAAGTGAGTTTGATTATTAGGAATTTGGTTATTGTTTCTTTCCGGATCATAAAAAAACGGTCCGTTTCCTTCCTCGAACGCCAATCCTGAAGCCAAAGTTGAAGTAGCTTTAAAATCCGGACTAGAGCCATCACTGCTTATCCCCGTCCAATTCGCTTCTGGCCAGACTCCGCTAAACTCAGGTATAGTTGCCCCCAGAGAATTAATTATTACCGGAATTTCCTGAGAAGCACTTTTGGTCAATAATTCCAACATTAAATCTGTCAATTGATTTTCAGTTTTTTGATCAACACTCACCCCTTCGGATGAATTTGTGCTGTCGCTAACTTTATCGATAACGTTCTGAAAGCTCTGCATAATTTCTTCCGAATTAAGCGCTGAACTAAAATATTCGCTCAAATTTATCATCTCCGTTCCTGAAAAATTACCGCTGGAATCTTTTTCGGGTACTGCCGCAAAGACTATTTTTTTATTTTCTTCCGCACTAGCAATAATTTTAGCTAATTCTTGAACCGATTTTTGAACCGATTGCCCTCCTAGCCCATGAATGAAAAAGTATTTGTCTTGAGGAAGGTTATTTATATTTTTATTGGCTAATTGATTTAGTGAATAAGGGTTCGCTCTGCCACCAATATTTTTAATGGGGACTTCATTAGTTAAGATTTCTTTAGCCCTTGCTTTTTCTTCTGGGCTAAATCCCTGCCCGGTACCACCTCCGCCGCCAGAGTCATCGCATTGAATTGTCCACCAATCACCTTGATTGTTGGCGCCCATCACCGTAAAGAGAATATGAATAGCTAACCAGCTAGTAAGACAAATAGCAAAACCAATCAAGCTGTATTTAAGACCTTCTTTAGCCATACTCATAAAGCCAGAGTCTCCGACAGAAAGAATATAGAGAAAACCACTCACCACCATAAAAAGAACTGCCACCGCGAAAGAAATCCCTAGAAGCCAGTTAAAAATTTTAGATGTTGACAGATAAAAATCACAAACATTATACTCGTCTGTTTTAGGACTCACAAAAGATCCCTCTTGAGCCTGATTTTCCGTAGCTTGAGCCGTGGACAATAATAAATTTGTAACCAACCTTGTTTTAAAAGAAGACCGATGACTACCAAAGAGAAAGCTTAATCCCAGAAAAATTAAAGCTAAACTAAAAAGAAAAAATCTTTTCTTTTTTTTAACCGTCAAACTTTTAACTATGTTCATCTCTTATAAATTAAATATTTTTATTGTCTATTTTTTGTTTTTGGGTGGTTTTGGTACCCAACCATTACTATTCATACATCTTTTGATAGACTGCCATTGAGACTCTTCGTTGCCGTCTCCCACATAGCGATGTGTGATGGTTCGCAAATTACTTTCACTCACTGGACCTTTTATTCTTGCCTCCCCCGCTTTAAATTGAATAAAATCATAAGTTAAAGCAGCCGCTAAGTTAGCATCTTTTTTTAAAGTATTTTTGGCGTTTTTTAGTCCTGATTTTTTGGGCGACATTAAAGTTGCTAAATCCTTATCGTATTTTTTTGAAAATTCTTCATAATGTTTTGGCGATTTTTTTTGCATCACTTTAGCCGCTTGTTCCTGAGAATCTTGTGTGAATTGACCTAAACCGGCGGCGCCGGTCGGACTCGTTGCCATTGGATTAAAAGCTGATTCGGCTTGCATTAGGCACATAACATAATCGACTGGAATATTTAGAGGTTTGTCCCCGCCCTCTTGTTGAAATTTTTCGAATTCTTCTTTTTGGATATTTACAATTAAATCTCGAATATTATTTCTTTCCTCAGTTGAAAGTTGTCTGTTAATTCCAACTGAAACGAGACTAACCATACTGTTGGGATCAGCGGCGATACCCGTTACCGGCTCGGCCGCCGGGTTAGGGACTCCTTGAAAGGTCTCTCCGACCGGTCTGGCACTGCCTTTACCGATATCTCCAACTGGTGGTGGCGTCGACGGAACAGATTCGCTGGGAGTAACCGATCTATCCCCGTTTGGAGTAATCCCGATATTCGAAGATCCTCCATTATTTTTATTGAGAACGTCTTTAATCCAACTTTGCAATTCTTGCTCCAAAGCTTGGTTGATTTGTTTTGTTTTAGGAGAAGAAGGAGTGGTAGCATTTGAGCTGTTGCTTGTTGTCGTTGAGTTGGTTGTGTTAGTCTCAGTGTCTGTAGCTGTTCCAGTTGTAGCAATCCCAGCCGGTAAAGCACCCGCGCCGTTTGATCCCCAGTTCTTCTTTATATAATCGTCTAAGCTCATTTCAAAAAAATCATCAGAAGAAGATGTATCACTACCATTTACTTCTTCGTAGGCTAGGTTATCCTTATAGAGCAAACTTGATAATCGCGTCGTAATATCTTCTTGATTGTTAGAATCTTGAGCTAAAGCCTCTTGATCTTGTAAATCAACTAAAACTTTGGCAAAATCCCGTGTCGCCGCCCGAGCTGCCGCTGGCGAAATATTATCAGGAAAACTAATATCGACCGGATTATCAAGATTAAGAACGTATTTTCCTTTAGCTTCATCGTAGTCTACGTTGATTGAAAAATTAGAAACATCGGCAGGAACATCTCCATTGATAGTTAAAGGGCCTCTCTCATCATACAAAACACCGTTTTGTTTCATAGTTGTAAGCGTATTCCATAATTTATTTTTTTCCCCAGCGTAATAATTGGGATCTACCGGCCAAACATTACTAAAAGCAGAAACATTTTCTGCACTATCGGAAATAATTAATGGCACTTCTTGAGAGGAGCTTTTCTCCATTATTTGCAAAGCTAGAGCAACAAATCTGTCATTGACATTTGAGTTAGCTAAATCTTTTACATATTGCTCCGCTGTCGGATTACCAGCAATAGCTTGATCGGATAATTTTTGAATTTCTTGCTGCAAAACCGCTGGATCAGAAGAAAGGTAAGAATTGAGATTTACCAAAGTAGAAGCTACGGTGGCCGAATTAATCTTTTTTTCTTCTGGCACTGCTGCGAAAACTAATTTATTAACACTATCTGCTTCTTGAGCTATTTTGACTAATTGTTTCGCCGCATCATCCGTCGATTGACCGCCTAAGCCGTGAATAAAAAAATATTTGTTTTCCGGCAGAGAATCGATTCCTTTCGTTGCCAACTGGGGCAGGGAAATAGGGTTGTTTCTACCGCCTTCGATTTTAGTCGCGAGTTCGTTGGTAATTTTTTTCTGACTGATTAAATTACCGTTTACATCCATTTTTTGATTTGCTAACTCGGTATTTACATTCATCTCTTGCCCAGTGCTACCTCCGCCGCCAGAATCATCGCATTGAATTGTCCACCAATCACCTTGATTGTTGGCGCCCATCACCGTAAAGAGAATATGGATAGCTAACCAGCTAGTAAGACAAATAGCAAAACCAATCAAGCTGTATTTAAGACCTTCTTTAGCCATACTCATAAAGCCAGAGTCTCCGACAGAAAGAATATAGAGAAAACCACTCACCACCATAAAAAGAACTGCCACCGCGAAAGAAATCCCTAGAAGCCAGTTAAAAATTTTAGCCACTAATTTATAGAGATCACAAATGGTACATTCGCTTAGTTTACAAGTGACTAAACCTTCGCTGTCACTATTTCCGCTTTCATCAGCTCCCCAAGCCGTTGTTTCTTGAAAAATCTTTTTTGACAATTCTTGATTTACTATTTTTTGCTGACCCAAATAGGGCAAAAAAAAGAGGCAACTTAATCCCAAGAATAAAATTATCGTTATTTTTTTCTTTTTTAACATTTAATTTATTTTATAATTTATAGGTATTTTTATGATCTTTATTCTCTTTTTTATCGCCATAATAAGTGTACTTTAAAGGAATTTTTTCAGCCTTGCTATCTTTTAAAATGACATTGCAAGTTTGACCTTTCTTACCTAAAATATCAGTTATCTTTTTTCGCATTTCTTCGATAATCTCTTGAATTTTCTCTGGGCTTTTCACTTCATAAAAAACCAAAAGACCTTCTTCGTTTTTTAGCTGGAGGACAATTCGCCCTTTTTGAAAAATTTTGTCAAAAAATCCGGTTTTTTTTACCACTGTTTTCTCAATATCTTCTATTTTAATTTCCGTCATTTCTCGTCGAAAAATCTTTTCTTGAGTAATATCAATCAAACGCTGTTTTGTAATAATGTAGCTAGTTAAAAATCTTTTCCAAAAACTCACTAGTAAATAGACAAAAGCTAGCAAAACTAGAACTAAAACGCTAATTCGCCCCCATTTTTCCTCCCACCAAAAAGGATAAATCAAGGCCAGCAGCAAACCCAACGCTATTTCTATAAAAAAAACTTTTAAAGTAACAATAAGGTAGCTACTCCAATGACATTTGATAACGGCTATTAACTCTTCGTCTTGAGGAAGGGAAAAATTAAACATTGAAAAAAATTATTTAGAAACTTCTCATCAAAGGAATTAAGGTAAATCCGACCATCGAAAGCACGGCCAGCAGGGAAATAACAATCCAAATAACACGAATTTTTTTACGTAAACTCATTTTAGTTTATTTACTCGTTAATTCTTTTTTAGCTTTTTCGATTTCAATCAACTGAGCCGGATTAGAAGTAATAATCTGATCTTCGGTATAAGAAGCGATAATTTTAATAGCCGCGTGTTTCAACCCAGCGAAAAAAATACCTTCGCCTACATTACTTTCCAGAAGTAAAAATTTTTCTTGTTCTGTTAAATAGAAAGTTTCCGCAATCACGTCGGCCGAAGCCGGAGACTGTTTGAGAAGCATCTGGATGGACGAATTGGTCACAATCGGTTTCCCGTAACGAGAAGTAATAAAGTCAGTCACATCTTGAGTAATTGTTGTTAATCCGGTATAATATTTTCGACACCGTTTAGCAATTTGAAACATAAAAGCGCCAGCGTCTTCGTGTTGCATCATCACCCAAGCTTCATCCACCACCAACATTCTTTTTTTCAGTTTAGAGCGAATTTGATTCCAAATATATTGAAGCACCAAATACATAGCTACGGGACGTAAAACTTCTTCCATATCGCGAGTATTGAAAACTACTAACTGGGAATTTAATTTCACATTAGTTGGCTTATTAAGAAAGCCGGCAAAGGTACCCTGAGTATATTTTTCCAGACGAACCGACAAATCAGCCGCGCCTTCCATATTACAGAGAACATCGTAAAGATTGCCCATCGTTGGCGCTTCCGGTGCCACTTCTCGCCAAACAGAATCTTGGGTAATATCTTTAATGGCATAAGTTTCTTTTATAGCTCGGTCTAAAACAGAATCTTCTTCGGGCGTAATATTGCCCAACATAATATGAAGTAGTCCTAAAATATTGGCAATATTATTTCTTAAAACTTCTGCTGGCTCTTCATCATCATTAATAGCCGGCAAGTCAAAAGGATTAACATGGTTGGGAGAAGTTAAAGAGATTTCCACAAAAGTCCCTCCGACAGCATCACAAAGATGTTTATACTCATTTTCTGGATCAATAACGATAACATCCGCTCCCAGCATCATAGAACGTAAAATTTCCAGCTTGGCAAAATAGCTTTTTCCTCCTCCGGATTTGGCAAAAATAACCATATTGGCATTTTCCATTTTGAACCTGTCAAAAAGGATGAGACTGTTATTGTGCCGGTTAATACCATAAAGAATACCTTCGTTGGAGCTCAAGCTGGAAGAAACAAAAGGGAAAGTAGTTGAGAGAGGAGAAGAGTTTAAATTTGTATTAACATCAATTTCGTCGTTTCCTAAAGGTAAACAAGAGGAATAGCCCTGTTCCATACGAAAAACGGCCGGTTTGATATAAATTAACTTGGCTTCTAAAAGAGACTCTAAAGAGCTACACATGTCGTCCAGCTCTTTTTCTTCATCACCGTAAATTGTGATATAAAGACCATATTTGAAAAATCTTTCCAAGCCTTGTTGTAATCGATCACGTAAATCTTCGATATCGCTGATGGAAGTTTCTAGGACAGGATCTCTGATTTTACCCGCTTCCGCCTCCAATTCCATTCGGGATTGTACCTGAGTCGCCGTTTTTCGCAAAGCTCTCATAATAATACCCGTATCAATCGGATAGATAAACATAGAAATATCGAAAGTTTTATCCAAATTGATAATCGGCGCAAACCACCCAGTTTGTAAAAAACGAGGATAAGCCACCACAAAGAAAGTACGAGCAAAACGATCGCCAATTCGAACGTAAGAAGACTCTACCTTAAGAGCGGATGGTGAAATAATATCTCTCACCCGAGCCAACCCTTTGGTATAAATTTTTTCAGCCTCCAAAACCTTGGCAACCTCGTTTTTTCTTTCTTGCTTTAATTTCTCTTTTTTTTCTGATTTGGGAACTAGTTTGTCAAGAGCCATCTTGAATTTTATTAGGGATATTTTTTGTTTATTTCACTTAAAAACCGCTAAAAGCCATTTTTTCAATGGAGGCCAACTCTAATTTTTCAATTGGGCTTGGATTATAAAAAGAATAATAAAGTTCTATCAGCTCTTGAGTGTTAAGTGCTACCATCCGAACACCGGCGCCGTTTAGACCGTATTGCACATGTTCCACTCTTTGCCAAAGTTGATCCTTGTAAACCTGAAAATTAGCTTCTTTTTCCTGAGAAACAACTGATTTTCCACCAGCAAAAAGATCTTTTATTTTATCCAATGGGCCACCTTTACTACTTTCAATCGGTGAAAAAGGAACAACGATATAAAAAGATTTGTTAACAATATCAACCATACTGACTAATCCTTTGATAAAACGGATATATTCTTCCATCTGCAAATGAAGAAGCTCGTTGGTTTGCTCTTTGGATTTTTGGTCTAAATCTTCTAAGTAGTGTTTTAGATTAATTCTTCGCGAACTGATAATAATTTGGACGGGAAAATCAAGCGAGTTCAAAAAACTTTGATAATAAGAAATGATGGCATCTTGCTCGTCTGTCGACTTTAAATCAAAGTTAATACTGGAAACCATCAAAACGGCTCTCAGACCACCATTTTTTAAAATCACCACTCCGTCTTTTATCTCTTGAATATCTAAGAATTCTTGAGTTGGCGGATTCTGTTCGGCTTTGGGACCCTTAACTAATTTTTGATCATTAAGTTTTTCCATATAAATTTCTTTTTATTTTTCTTGTCTGCTATACTCCGATTGAGATATTTCATTTTTTAAATTCACTAGAAGTATACACTAATTATTATAATACACGAAAAAAGTAATTTTTGAAAGTGGAAAAAAGTAAAATCGAAAAAATTAAAAAATTTCTGATTGATTTGGACGAAAAAATCAAACAAATGAAAGAATATCTGGCCATGGAAATGGGTAGCCCTTTACTTGAAGCTATTGACATTTTTGAGAGAGAAAACAAAGACACTCTGCAAAATATACCCCAAGCCGAAAAAGAGCTTGATAAAAGAAAGCGAATAATTCAATGCTTACTTTTTCCCATCCTATCAGACAACGAAGTTAAAGAAATTTTAGAACATCATTTATTAGAGCCTTTGGAGGTTGGCTTGGATTTGGACGAATTAATGAAAATGAGATCCCTTTCGACCTCTGAATTAATTTGGCCGAAACTAAGTCAGGAGTACCTTAACGCTCTTCTTCAAAACGGCCAACTATTGGGAGGAGAATCTTTAATTATGCAAGGTAAAAAAGACACTTTTCTGCCTTATTTGAAAAATTGGATCAGTCTTTATAATTATCGTTTCGGAGTTGAAAAGCACGAAGGATTAGAACCCCATCAATTCATTTTAGAAGACTTTAACGCTAAAAAACTATCCCCTTCGGACAAAGAAAGTCTTCTTAAAATTTTAAAATTTTATGAAAGTTTAAAAGTTTTTTCCTTAAGTGAAATAGAAACCGAAATGAAAAAAGTGCCCTTAAATGCTTATGCTGGCAACATTGAGAAAAAAAATATTCCGCCCACAAAAACCAATAATTTAATAAAAGCTCCTCTCGTAAAAAAGATGGTTAGTCCACTCAAGAATGACAAAACAACCGAAAAATTACTAATTACCAAAAATTTGCTCAAAAAAATCGATCAAGAGAAACTTTCTCTTGAAAATAAAAAAAATATAAATTCCAATCAAAATAGTCAGGCTCAAAAAATTCCCGAAAAACAATCACCGACAAAACCGAAAGTGGCTTCCGAATTTTTTTTCCAAGATATATCCACCGGTGATAGAATTAAGTTTGTCGGTCAAAAATACGAAAAAAACCCCAAACCTTTGGTTACAGAAGAAAAGTTGGAAAAACTTTTCGAAAAATATCCTTTTATCAAGAGCCAGAGAATTACTCTGAACAATATTCGACAAGCCGAATCTCCTATGGGCTCTCTGCCTTCTTTAGAAAACTGGATTAATTACTATTTTTTGAAAACTAAAAAAGAGAACCACACTTTCGAAGAGAGAAAAATTTTTATCAAAAACCTAAAAGAAAATCAAAATCTTTCCGACTCCGATTTAACAAAGCTGGAAAATCTTTTTTTGATTTTGGACGAAAAAAAACTAGTTTCTTTTGACCAAAATAATCGAAAAATTTTACTAGATTTTAAGTTGAACGAAACTTCTTCATCAGAAGACAACAAAAAAGTTACTGAGAATGATCAAAAGAAAAAGGAATCAGTTCCTGAAATAAAAGCCTCTAACTCTGTGGGTGAGCAAAAAGAAAAAAGGAAACTTGATCTTGACATTGAGCTGGTTTCTAAAAACAAAACTTGATATTTTTCGTTTTACTGCTATAGTAAAAGAGGTTCTTTTTTATATTTATAAAAATTTCAATGAATTCGTTAAAACTTATTATTATAGGTGGTGGACCGGCCGGAATGACAGCCTCTATCTATGCCTCCCGCTATAAAATACCTCATCTAATCTCATCTTCTTTCGTTGGCGGATTGGCCAAAGAGGCTCATATGGTGGAAAATTGGCCTGGCATAGAACAAATAGAAGGCTCTGCCTTGATGGATCGATTTTGGAAACACGCTCAAAGCTATAATCCCGAATTTCAATTGGGTGAAGTTAAAAGAGTGGAGAAAACCGAAAACGGATTTCGAGTTTTTTTTAGTGACAAACTGTTTTTTGAAGCCCCTTCTTTAATTTTTGCCGGTGGAACACAACACCGAGGACTTTCTATCTCTGGGGAAAAAGAATTGTTAGGAAGAGGTGTTAGCTATTGTGCTACTTGCGACGCCGGATTTTTTAAAGGAAAAAAAGTAGCGGTCATCGGCGGTGCTAATTCCGCAATCATGGCCACTGTTGAATTAAGTCAGCACGTAGACAAAATTTATTTGATTTATCGAGGAAAAGAGCTAAAGGGAGAAACAATTTGGATTGACAGAGTTAAAAATAATCCCAAGGTTATATTGGTTCCCGAAACCAATATTTTAGAAATCGCGGGCACAAGTAAAGTCGAAAAGATAAAACTAGACAAACCCTTTAAGGGCGAGGATCAAATTGAGCTTGATGGCGTTTTTATCGAAATCGGCGTCACTCCTTTAGTTGATCTTCTGAAAGAGTTGGCCGTTGATTTGGATGAAAGCGGATCTATTAAAATCAATAATAAAGGCATGACTAACCTTTCTGGTCTTTTTGCTGCTGGCGACGCGACTAACGGCTCTGGCGGTTTTAGACAAATTATCACCGCCAGCGCCGAAGGAGCCATTGCCAGTCGCGGTGTTTTTGAGTATCTCAAGGAGAAGGGAGTATTATAATTTTTAATACTTGCCTTCGCAAGTGCAAGTTTCTCTTTTTTGCCGTAATTACAATTCCTCATGCTTTCACCTTCTATTCTTCTCCACCAAAAACTAAAAGGAAAAATAGCTATTATGCCCAAAATTTCCATAAACAGCAAAAAAAAACTGGGATTAATTTATACTCCCGGAGTTGCTTCCGTTAGCGAGGCCATTGCTAAAGATATTTCTCTGGCTAAAAAATACACCCTTAAATCAAATTGTGTTGCTATTGTCACTGACGGATCAGCCGTTCTAGGTTTGGGTAACATCGGACCAGAAGCAGCCATACCCGTAATGGAGGGGAAGGCGGTTCTTTTTAAGAAATTTGCCGGAATTAACGCTTTCCCGATTTGTCTAAAAAACCAAGAAAGTGATGATATAATCAGAACTGTTGTAAATATTTCTCCAATTTTTAGCGGTATAAATTTAGAAGATATTTCAGCTCCTCGCTGTTTTGAGATTGAGAAAAAATTAACTGAGATTCTAGATATTCCCGTTTTTCATGATGATCAACACGGAACGGCTATCGTTGTTTTAGCCGCTTTAATCAACTCTTTAAGAGTCGTTAAGAAAAAAATTGCCCAAATTAAAATTGTTGTTAACGGAGCTGGAGCGGCCGGGATTGCCATTACAAAATTGCTTGCCCTAGCAGGAGTTAAAAATATAATTCTGATTGACAGTGTCGGAATCATTAGTCGGAAGAGAAAAGATCTTCCTTCTCACAAACAAAATCTTTTGAAGATTTTGTCTACCGAGCCATCAGTCGGCAGATTGGAAGAAGCTTTGATTAAAGCGGACGTTTTTATCGGAGTTTCTCAGGGAGGAATTTTGAAACCGAATTATTTGAAAAATATGAACAGAGACCCGATAATTTTCGCATTAGCCAACCCTATCCCAGAAATAATGCCTGATTTAGCTTTGAAAAACGGCGCTAAAATTATGGCCACAGGAAGAAGCGATTTTCCTAATCAAATTAACAACGCTCTGGTTTTCCCGGGATTTTTTCGTGGATTGTTAGATGCTAAAATTCAAAAAGTCACCGATAAAATGAAAATTGACGCAGCCAAAGCTTTGGCTGGTTTAGTAAAAACCCCCAATACTAAGAAAATTATTCCTTCCATTTTTGATAAACGAATCGTACCTACTCTTAAAAAAATTTTTTAGCCACCTATGTCTTTTTTTAAAAAAAACCTTAGTTATTTTTTGATTTTTTTACTTTTAGTCACTTTTGCTATTCGTCTAACCGGTCTAACTTTTTCTCCTCCAGGATTTTTTTGTGACGAGACGTCTATCGGCTATAACGCCTTTTCTATTTTAGAGACTGGCAAAGACGAAAAGGGAACTCCTTTTCCGGTTTTTTTTAAAGCCTTCGGTGACTATAAAAATCCCGTTTACATTTATTTAGCTTCTATCTCTATTAAATTATTCGGACTTTCCGTCTGGTCAGTTCGTTTCACTTCCGCTTTCTTGGGAATTGCATCCATTCTCTTATTTATCTATTTTCTCCGTCTAATAGGCCAAAAATGGCCATTTGCCCTTTCTGGCGGTCTCGTACTTTCTTTAATGCCTTGGCACTTTCAAAGAT
>JAJYBC010000045.1 GCA_021779255.1 bacterium
AAAATAAAATTAATTTCTAAATTTTTAAACAATATTTGCATTAAAATCCTGTGTACGGGCGGTTCGCGACCCGCCCCCGTCGTATCAATTTAATAAATCACGACATTGAAACATTGAAAATTGAAAATTTTATTTTTTCTTCCACTCTTTTTCTTGCCTAGTCAAATTTTTTTTCTCTTTTTCAACAACTAACTTTTCTACTATTTTTTCCATTCTAGCTCCTTGCGATCCCTTGACAAGAATTACCTCTCCACTCCCAATAATTTTGCCGATTTTTTTGGCTAAATTAGTAGAATTTTTAAAATGAAAAATTTTATCTTTAGCAAAACCGAGACGACGCAATTCTCGATGAGTATTTAAAGTCCTTTCGCCAACCAGAAAAATTTTGCTCACCACCGGATGAATAATTCTAGCTAAATTTCGATGAGCCGCTTCTTCTATTGACCCCAATTCAAGCATATCACCTAAAATCAAAGTCTTTTTTTTCGTTTTAATTAATGCTAAAGTCGAAAGAGCCATTTTAACAGAATTGGGAGCCGCGTTGTAAGTATCGTCTATGATAATATTCCCTTTTTTACCTCGCAGAAGTCTCATTCTACCCGGTAAAGATTGAAATTTTTTCAAAGCGGTAGCAATTTCCACCAAGTTCATCCCAAAATAAAGACCCACCGCCATAGCTGCTAAAGCAGAGTAAACCTGAGCTTGGCTGATAACCAGAGGCAGGCGCACCGGTAGAAAAATATTATTATAATTAACTCGAAAACTAGTTCCCTGAGCTAAACTCACTCCTTCTCCGATTTCTTTGGCATAACCGATTTTCATTTCAGTTGCTTGAATATCGGCACCAGTGCGAAAACCAAAGGTAAAAACTTTATTTTTACCTTTGGTTTTCGCACCTCTCAAAAAAGGATCATCAAAATTAACTATGGCCAGACCATCTTGAGGCAAATTTTTAAAAATTCGAGATTTTTCTCGAAAAATATCTTTTTCACTTTGAAAAAAAGCTAAATGAGAAACACCAATACTCGTGATTACACCGACTTTGCAAGGAGCGATCGAGAGCAAATGTTTCATATCTCCCGGCCGATCAACTGCCATTTCTAAAACTAAGATTTCAGGATAATGTCGCGATTTCTTTAAAGTTAAGAGAAAACCTCTAAAGATTGTTTGAAGCCATTTGATAAGATCGTTCTTGGGGTTGATATCTCCGATAACAGCCAAGGGCAGACCAATTTCATTATTTAAATTGCCTTGATTTCTTCGAGTTGAAAATTTAGTTTTTAGCACTAAATAAATAGCTTCTTTGGCGCTTGATTTACCAACACTACCCGTCACTCCAACCACGATCGGTTGATTTATCTGAATAATTCGACGAGCGCACCAAGTTAAGTAGGGAGTTAATAATTTTTCTAAAATTATTTTTTTCATCTTTATCTATTTTAAATTCACCAAAAATACTTTCTTAAAATAATCTTAAATATAAAGAAACTTTTGATTGTCAACGCATCTTATCTTGAATCTATCCCTTTGGCAAGAGAAAAATGGCTAGCAAAAAAACCAGATTAATCACTATTTGGAACAAAAATCCTTGTTTGAAAGACAGATTTTTTTTGTTATGCACAAATTCGTGAAAAACAAAAACTTTTTCGAGTAATCTATTTTGAGGCAACATAAAATGAAGAAAGGACAAACCATCAGGGAGAACGCTCACCGCCCCCGAAAAGAGAAACGGCCATATTTTAAGCCAATCAAAACCATAAAGACCGACGATTGAAAATAGAATTAAACTGGGACCCAAAAGAATATCGATCGCTACCAAGGGCCATTTTTGTTTAATTTCATCAAATTCGTCCAAATACTCCCAATGGGGAATAGCATCTAAGACAAAATGCAAAATCAGCGCCGAGCAAAAAAGAATCACCACCGAATCGGAAAAACTGGCCAAAGCGGCGCCCGTAATAAAATGAGTTGATAAAATCATACCGGCCAAATTAAGATTTACTAAAAACAAAACTAAATATATTATATAAACAATCTTAATCTTTGAAAAATTTTAATTTCAAAAAATGAATTTTCTAAACTTTCAATCGAGCCTTCAAGATTTTTTGCTCTCAGATAAATTTTTAAGAATTATTCTTAGTTTAATTTTTTTCGTACTTTTTTATTTGGTTTTTATTTTTTTCTTACGTCATTTTATCCATACTTTGCTTCAACAAATTGTTTCTCGGACACGAGCTTCTAAAAAAAGGGAGAAACAAATTAACACTTGGACGGCTCTTTTGGAAAAAGGAGCGGGAGCTGTTATTTTTATTATTCTTTTTCTCACTATTCTAACCGACTTTAATTTTAATATTACTCCCATCTTAACCGGAGCCGGCATTCTCGGTCTGGCCATTGGTTTGGGCTCTCAAAATTTAATGAAAGACATTATCGGCGGTATTTTTATCTTTTTGGAAGGAGCTTACAACGAAGGTGATCGTATTCAAATTGTCGGTCTATCCGGTCAAGTTAAAAAAATGACTCTTCGCAAAACGTATCTTTATTCTGAGAAAGAAAAACTTTTTCATATTATCCCCAACGGGGAAATTAAAACTATTACCCTTAAACATTTGTCTGACAAAGATAATTCGAGCGGGGGGTTGCCAAAGAAAAAAAGTGTGTTAAAAGAATAACTTGCAGGAATTTTCAATTTTTTATCAAAGATTAAACTAACTTGATAATCTTAGACTATTAGTAATCAAAAAAAGTTTTATTTCCAAAAAATTTGGCTTTGGTTGAGAATTAGATTAAGAAAGGTAGGGAGTTCATGGCAAGAAAAAACAATTCGTTTTGTTCGACCTTTTTTTTATCATCGAGCGGAATGGGGGAAAGTTCAAATTACCAGAATTTTAGTGGTCCTTTGTTCTGGCATCGTTTCTCTGACTAATGTTGCCAGCCGCAGTTCTCTCCGTTACGTTTGGTTAAATTTGGAACCAGCCAGCAGTGATGAATCGACTATTTTTGCTGACTATCAGTCGGCGCCACCGCAAGTTTTCCACTCACTGAGCCTCGCCCCTTTGGCTGATTCTTCTTTTAATATTTCCCCCGAAGAGATGCAAAAATTGCGTCAAGAAGGGGAAAAAGCCACAGTTATTCATCAAGCTCTCTCCGGCATCAGCAATCCAACGCCTGAAGAATTCGCTTCTTCTCAAGAAGACGTTTTTCTTTATACGGTGGAAGAAGGGGATACCTTGGGATCAATTGCTTTAAAATACAATATCAGTTCCAACACCATTCGTTGGGCCAACGACTTGGGTGATAGCGATATGATTCGCCCCGGAGATCAGCTCTTTATTTTGCCAGTTTCCGGTATCCGCTACGTAGTCAAAAATGGCGATAATATTGACTCTTTGGCCAAAAAATTTGGCGGTCAAAAGGAGGAAATTATTACTTTCAACAATTTACCGGCCAATGGCGATTTAACAGCTGGAGTGGAAATTATTATTCCCGATGGATCTTCTCCCGACACCTCTGCCAGAATAGCCGGCGGTCAAACAACTTCTCCTTCTGGCACAACTGGCACGACAACTCCGGGAACCACAGCCGGCAACACTGAACGGACTTTCAACAAACAATATTACGCCAGTGGTTCTCACAGCTTTCCTTGGGGTTGGTGCACTTGGTACGTCGCTTCCCGCCGCCATGTGCCTTGGGGTGGCAACGCCGGTACTTGGCTTTACCACGCCAAAGCTTACGGGGCTAACACTGGACGAACACCGAAAGTCGGCGCCATTATGGTCTCCGGCGAAAGTCGCTGGGGTCACGTTGCTATTGTCGAAAGCGTCAAAGGTGACACAATTACAATTTCTGAGATGAATTATAGGGGTTTCGGCGTAGTCAGTAAACGCACTATCAGTGGCAAGTCCGGCTTCATTAGAGGCTTTATTTACTAAAATTATTTTTTTGTCTGTTTCTATTTTTGAAACAGCTAAGAAAATATTGCCAAATATGACAAAAAAAATAAAACAAGAGTTTGCTAAGCAAGTCAGACTATGCTATAATAATTTCAGTGAAACATCATTTTAATCAAGTTATTTTATGAATTTAGACACTCTTTCCTTTCTAATTGCCATTTTGATCGGCATCACTATCCACGAGTTTTCTCACGCTTGGATGGCTAATTTCTTGGGCGACCCCACCGCTAAATACGCCGGCCGTTTATCCCTTAATCCGCTTCGCCATCTCGATCCCTTTGGCACCGTTATTCTCTTGTTTCTGATTTTTACGACAGGTCTAGGTTTCGGCTGGGGCAAGCCGGTGCCGGTCAATCCCTACAATTTACGCTATCGTTACGGTGAATTGTTGGTTAGTTTAGCCGGACCTTTTTCCAATTTTTTGCTATCGATTTTACTAATTTTATTGATAGCCGTCCTGCCTCCCTCCATTACCAACACTTGGAGCTCCAGTTTTTTAAGATTAATCCAATCTGTCGTTTCCGTTAACATTATGCTGGGACTTTTTAATCTTATCCCCGTTCCACCACTTGATGGTTCCAAAGTTCTTTTTGATCTTTTACCACCTGGACAACACACTATTAAATCCAATTTAGAAAAATTTGGTCCCTTTTTACTGATTTTTTTCTTTTTCTTCGGTTTGGGAATTTTGGGAAATTTAGCTCGTCTAGTCATCTTTTCTTTATACAATCTAAGCAGTTTGATCAATAATATTCTTTACTAACAAATTAATTTCTCTTTTTTTATGAATGCCAACCAAAAAATTCAAGAAACCGAAGAAGAAATACGCAAAACCATAGAAAAATTCAAAGAAGAAATTCGTAAAATTCACACCGGTAGAGCCAACCCTTCTTTAGTTGAAGATATTTTAGTTGACTATTATGGTGGTAAATCTCCACTGAAGCAAGTGGCTTCCATCAATATTCCCGAACCACGCGTTATTACTATTTCACCTTGGAATAAAGACGATTTAGTTA
>JAJYBC010000046.1 GCA_021779255.1 bacterium
GGTCGCGAGGTTTTGTAGGGGCAGGTCGCGACCTGCCCCTACAAAACCTCGCGACCTGCCCCTCCCGTCCCCTCCCTACATATTTTTATTTAAATACTATACAATGTGTGGTACGTCCTCGTATAAACAAATAATTTTTGTCTTATGATCCCGATATTGCTCTCTATAACGCTGCTTTATTGGATTACTATTCTGCTTCAAAATTCTCTCCTCCCTTTTTGGGCGGGGGATTGGGTTTTTATTTTTTTGTTTCTTTGGACGGTTTATTTTTCTTTTTTTTCTTTAAAAAGAAGATGGCCAACCTGGTTTTTTCTCTGGCCAATTTTCTTTGCCTTTTTTCTGGCTAATTTTCTTTTTTATTCTTATTGGCTTTTTTTGCCTTACTTAATTTCAGCTCTCGCTTTTTTTTGGATTTTGAAAAAAAAATCTTGGTGGTTGTCTCGTTACAAGGAAGGCTTTTTGACCTACTTTATTATTTTTTCCATTTATTGTTTTTTAGTCTTAATTTTAAGAATTTGGATTTTTAATTATTTTTTAACTTTTAATTTTTTAATTCGTTTCGGCATAACTTTTTTCATTGGACTTTTTTTCTGGTTGTTTTTTGTTATTTCTGGCCAAAAAAACAAAATCCGTTAGCCTATGTCAACCTTATTTGACACTATTAAATTCTGGGGAAAACTCCTTATCTGTTAATTTTATTTAACACCGTAAACAAAGAGCATCTTTCAACGTATAATATAAATGTCCCAAATTTTCGCTCTTATCATTTATCTATTCTAGAATAAAATTGGTTGAATTGTCCTTATTTAAACTGTTTATTTCTTTTTTATGGCTAAAATTAAAGGTCGCCCGTTAAAGAATAAAATTCGCGAATTTCGCTTACGTAAAAAAATTTCTCAAAGCGAATTGGCTGTTATTCTAGGTGTCACTCGTCAGACCATTATCTCACTCGAAAAAAATCGCTATTCCCCTTCTTTGGCCTTTGGTTTACGCTTATCCAAATTCTTCAAGACCAAGGTCGAAAAAATCTTCTCTTTATAGCCATCCCCGGCACTACCAACCATCGCCTTCTTGAAGAAATATAGCTAAATGTAAATTTATCCTTCTTCTTGGATTTTTAGTATGCCCCCGGCAGGGTGACTTCGCACTAAAAATACGAGAAGAAGGATAAATTTACATAGCAAAAAATACAAAATTTTGACTATATTTTTTTCTTCGTTGATTATGAAATGATATTCAAAAATTATTTTTACCCTTTAACTATTAAACAAAATCTATGCAGAAATTCAGTCTCGAGAAAGACGGTTTTCTCTATCTAGCAGTGATTTTTGTGATCGGCGCCGTTGCCGGTTTTTGGCTAAAATCAGCCTTAAAGCCTCACATCACTAACGCCCCCGACGACCGCAAAGTGGTCGCTATTACTCAATCTTTCGACTTTAAAGCCGCCCAAGCTAAATTGGAAGCTGAGATGGCCGCTGGTGCTGCCGATAGTTCCGCAACCGGTGACTCGACTGGCGCTAACGTTGCTGCTCCAGTTCCCGCTCAACAACCCCAAGGTGAATAAAAATTTAATTAATAAATTCTAACTAATCCATCATGAGTACTGAAAAAAAAGCAAACGATTCTCACGAAAAAATCGAAAAATCAGGAACCGAAAACAAAAAAATGTCTAAAAAAGACAAGCTAAAACAAAATTATCTTTCCATTATCATTTTGCTAGTCGGCCTGTTGGCTGGCAGTATCTTTGTCGATGTTGCCGATTTGATTAAGGGAGATGGCGTTTCCCAGAAAAGATTAAGCGGAAAAGACGTTTTTGAATACGCCGACAAAACTTGGGTGGCTTATCCGGATCCAATCGTTAACCTCACCGTCGTTAACGACGAAAATTGCAAAGAATGTTCCACTGACGGTGCTTTAGTCGCTCTTCGTTCGGCCATTCCAACAATTTCCCCTACTACCATCAGCTCTAACAGTGATGAAGGCCAGAAACTTATCAAGAAAAGTGAGAGCAAATCAATTCCCGTTTTAATTTTCGATAAATCCATTGAAAAAACTGAGATCTTTTCTAAGATTCAAAATGTTTTGACCCAGAAAGACAACATCTATGTTCTTGACAATTCCGTCTTGGGTATAACCGGCAAATATACCGAATCGCCAACCTTTGAATCAAAGAATCAAACAATTTACGGCAACCCAGAAGCGAAAGTGGCTCTTATCGAGTTTTCCGATTTTCAATGCCCTTATTGTAAAGCTTTTTATGATTCGTTAGATAAATTGCTCAATGTTGATGGCTACAAAGATAAAGTTAAACTTTCCTTCAAGAACTTGCCTCTCGATTTTCATCCGAATTCCAACAAAGCCGCTATGGCTGCCGAGTGCGCTGGAGAGCAAGGAAAATTTTGGGAAATGTATAGCACTCTCTTTTCTAAGCAAGCGGAATGGCAAGATTCCACCGATCTCAGCAAATTTAAAAGTTATGCTTTGCAATTGAAGTTGGATAGCACTAAATTTAATCAGTGTCTTGATAGCAATAAATTTCAAGCCGATATTGACGCTGACAAAAGTTTGGCTAAACAATATAACATCAATGGCACGCCCGCCGTTTTCATCAACGATGAATTTATAAGTGGAGCGATGAAATACGAAGATTTGAAGGCTAAAATCGACGCCTTGCTGGCGAAATAAATCACGATTTAAAAAATCCGCAACAACCTACCTTGTCATTACCTAGCCACGGCCGGGTAATCCACGCTAGAGACGCCCTATAGGGCGTCTCTACTTTTTATATACCCAATAATATACACCCGATTTGGCATACCTATTTTTTTGTATTAAACTGAAATCAAAATAAAAATAAAATCTTATGATTCTCCTTGAAATAAACCCCTATTTTTTTCTTTTTTGTTCTTTAGTCTGCCTTTTTCTCTCTTTTCTGATAATTCTTCGCAATTTTCATCTTGGAACTCATTGGCTTTTTTTTCTGCTTAGCTTAATCGCCAGCGCTTGGTTTTTTCTTTTTTGGCAATTTGTTAATCAAATAGAACCCAATCCTGGTCTTTTTTCTCTCTTAATAGCTATCCCTAACCTTCTTTTTGGCCTTATTCTCCTGATTGTAGAACTACAATTAACGATAGGTGGCGAAAAAAAAACGGCGCCCGTTATCGATCGCTGGTTTTTTCGGCTTATTTTAGGTGAATTTATTCTTTTCGGTCTTTTCACACTAGTTTCTACCGCCTATCTTTCACCAGCTAAAGAGTTTAATATTGAGCCCTTTTTATCCTCTTTTCAGTTATCTTTGCTAATTTCATTTATTTTTGCCTGCCTCAACAGTTTTCTCATCACTTTTTCTTTTCTGAGAAAAATACAAGAACTTTGCAATAAAAAAACAAGATCTCTTTCTTTAGAAAATATTTTCCTCTGGCCGTTTCTGCTTCTTTGGCAAATCGGCAGTTTAAGCTACCTCTTTTTTTGTGAAAAAGCTTTATCCTTAAGTTCTGACTATTTTCTGGTTTCTCTAACGACTTTTAGTGATAAGTCCTTAATTTTTCTCTTTCTCCCGATTTTTATTTTAGTCGTAATTCTCGCTTTTATCTTGATTGATCGGCATTTTCTCAATTTCAAAGTACTTCTTTCCCAGACAATGGGTAGTTTTATTATTATTTTAGGCGTACTTAGCTTTTTCAACTCCACCAGTTTAGAAAATGCTATTTTGCGTTTCTTCCTAATCATCATTTCGATTATTATTTCTTTTATTCTAGTTAGGAGCGTTCTCAACGAAATTGCCAAAAGAAAAAAAATTCAAAAGACAACTCAAAAGATTTTATTGGCCAATCAAACTCTCAAAAAACTCGATCGAGCTAAATCCGATTTTATTTCTTCCGCCTCTCATCAATTGCAAAGCCCTCTTTCGGTTATTAAAGGGATTTCTTCGATGTTGCTTGACGGTAGTTATGGCAAATTAAGTTCGTCTATCAACGGCGCTGTCGAAAAAATGCATATCAGTAACGAAAGGTTAATTGGCTTAATTGGAGATCTTTTAAATATTTCCCATTTAGAAGAAGGCCGAGTTGATTTTGTTTTCGAGCAAAAAGACCTTAACCAAATTGCCCAAAATGCTCTGTCAGAACTCACTCTCCAAGCTAAGAATCAAAATCTTTATCTTAAATTTAAGCCTTGGAAAAAAACTAAAATTTTGGTTTGGGCTGATGGACAGAAGCTCACCGAGATCGTTAGCAATCTGATTGATAACGCCATTAAATACACTCGTCGGGGTGGAATTACCGTTGAAATCAAAAAAATTAAAAATTTCGCTCAAATTCGAGTTCAAGATACTGGCATCGGCCTTAAAGAAAAAGAAAATCGTGATTTATTTCAAAAATTTGTTCGCGCCGGTCGAGGCAAAAAAATGAGTACTACTGGCACCGGCCTCGGTCTCTATGTCGTTCTCAAAATGACTCAGGCTCATAAGGGCAAGGTTTGGGCCGAAAGCCCCGGCGAAGGTCAAGGGAGTACTTTCGTTGTCGAGTTGCCAACCAACCTTAAACAACCACCTGATCAAAAATTCGTCAAATCCATCATCTCCAAAAAACCCTCCTTATAAAACAAAAAATCCGCTTTTACACGGATTTTTTGGCTAGGTCTAACTTGGTACAGAAAACCTTGGCTCGTCAATTGCTCTAATGATAGCATTTTTTTAGAATATGTCAAATTGAATAATTATCGCGATTGATGTGTACCCCATTTAGTGGACACTTTTTAAACCCCCTTCCCACTCCCTTCTAATCGAGTCAGAAGATGTTTCCTGTATTCAACTGGGGCCATCTTTTCTCTTGTCCATTGTTTTCTT
>JAJYBC010000047.1 GCA_021779255.1 bacterium
CTTCGTTCAAAAAACACCGCCAAGTTTTACATTCAGCGAAATTGAAAGAATTTGCCTCGGCGCAAAGCGCCTCGGCATGGTATTTTTCCGCAATTTTGAAGGCCGGAATGAAATCCAAAACCAAAGTGCGGTCGGCAATACGGAAGTTCGCAGAGCGAAGCTCTGGCAAAATGAAATTTTGCAAACCAATCTTTTTTCTTTCGCCTTCAGCGAAAGGTTGAGCGTATTTTTGCCCCAGGGCACTCTCTCTTGCTTCGCAATTCACCTTGTCTTTGATTGCCCAAAAACTAATTTCAAAACAATATGGACAATATAAATTTACAAACCAAAAAGATTTTTCTCTATGCTCGCAAATCCACGGACGAGCCAGAGCGACAAGTGCTTTCCATTGAAGCGCAAATGTTTGAGTTGCGGGAATTTGCCAAAAAGGAAGGGTTGAATATCGTCCGTGAATTTGTGGAAAGCAAAACTGCCAAAGAACCCGGGCGAGAGATTTTTAACGACATGATCGCAAGCATAGAGAAAAATGAAGCCGAGGGAATTTTAGCGTGGCACCCTGACCGCCTTGCTCGCAATTCCATAGACGGTGGAAGAATAATTTATTTGGTAGATACTGGAAAAATAACCACGCTAAAATTTCCTACTTTTTGGTTTGATCCGACCCCGCAAGGAAAATTTATGTTGAATATCGCTTTTGGGCAATCCAAATACTATGTGGATAATCTTTCGGAAAATATAAAGAGGGGTATTCGCCAGAAATTGCGAAATGGAATATGGCCCGCTTGGGCGCCACTGGGCTATGTAAACGACAAAAACGCCCGCTGTATTGCCGTGGACAAAGAAAAGGCAAAGTATATCAAGCGGGCTTTTGAAATGTACGCTACTGGCGAATACCCCCTCGCTCAAATCCGAAAGATTATCAATTCCTTGGGCTTGGTTGGCAAGAAAGGCAAAATGCTTTCCGTCTCAAATTATCAGTATATGCTGAAAAATAAAATCTATTACGGAATGATTGAATATAATGGCGAATTATATGACGGAAAGCATGAACCGATTATCACAAAGAAACTTTTTGATTCCGTTCAAGAAGTGATGGCTAACAAAAGCAAACCGAAATCGCCAAAACTTAAACCTTATGTGTATAGAGGATTTTTCCGTTGCGGAGAATGCGGTTGTTTCATTACCACCGAAACGCAAAAGGGGCATAATTATTTGCGATGCACCAAACGGAAAAATCCTTGTACTCAAAAATATGTCCGTGAGGAGCTCATCACTTCTCAAATAAAAGAAAAAATCAAAAAAGTTTCTTTGTCTTCCGCTTGGGCAAACGCTTCAATCAATTATTTTGAAAACGAAAAAATGAAAATTGCCCAAGCGGAAAGCTCTTTCACCCAAAAAGCGAGGCGGGAGCTTGTAGAAATGGAAACAAAACTTGATCGCTTGCTTGATTTACAACTGGACGGCAATTTGTCGCAAGCGGAATATACCGCAAAAAAATACAAGCTCATTCTCGCTAAAAAAGATTTGGAAGAAAAAATCACCGCTTTTGGGCGAAAGAGCAATAATCGGTTCGAACTTGCCATTGCCTTTCTAAAAGACGCCAACCAAGCCGAAAAATACGCTCAACAAGAAAATCCCGAAAGGATTCGGGATTTTCTCAAAAAGATTGGTTCGAACTTCCGCATTGCCGACCGCACCTTGGTTTTGGATTTAAAAAATTCCTTCAAAATTGCGGAAAAATACCATGCCGAGGCGCTTTGCGCCGAGGCAAATTCTTTCAATTTCGCTGAATGTAAAACTTGGCGGAGAGGGTGGGATTCGAACCCACGGTACCTTTCGGTACACCTGATTTCAAGTCAAGCGCACTAGACCACTATGCGACCTCTCCTTTTTGTCTGTTTTTATTTTTTTGCCATATTTGGCAATAGTTTCTTGGCTGTTTTAAAACAGCCAAGAAATAACGCAAAAATAAAAACGGAAGTTATTATTTCACCCGAAAAACAAAATATTCTTTATTGCCAAAAACTTCTTGAAATAAATCCGGGTTATTTCTTAGATTATCCAAAAAATCGGGATGATCAGATTTGACTATGACCCATTTTGCCTTGAAAAGCGTCTGAATTCTTTCCAAGTCTTTGCTGTCATCACCGGAAGAAATAGCAGCAAATTGTTCGTACAGATCATGATCATATTGGTTCATAAATTCCGGATCCAACCCCACTATATAATAATTTTTCTGGTTAAGAAAGAAATAAAGCGGAAAAACATCCCAATCATCCGTAAAAACGATATCGCCAAATTGACTGTTTTTCTTCAAAAATTCGTGCGCTTCCTTAGCTTTAGGCACGTTATAATCCATCGCCGTATCATTCCAAGCGCGAGACCATTCCGACGTGGCAAAACGCAAACCAACAGCTGTTAAGATAATTACAATTACAAAACCCAGCCAAAAGTTAGCCGAACCGATAAAAGTTTTTTCGTTCTGAAGCTTGCGCCAATAATCTTTTCCCCAAATTTCCACTTGTTTACCGGCCAATAAAATAGCGCTGAAAACGGCCCAGAAAGGCCAATATTCTATGAAACGTTTCGATTTCCACTGAATTATCAAAAGAAAAGAACTATAAAGAAAAGCCACCCAAGCCGTTTGAGAAAGTTTAAGTCGTTTGGCAAAAACAATTAAAATAGCGCCCAACCAAAGAAGGAAAGGGACATAACTGATGGAAAACCAAAACCAAGTATCATAAGGATACCATTCTCCACCGGAATACGTTTTCGCCTGCAAACCGGTCTGCCAAACTTGTAAAAAAATGGATTTTAAATTAGCCGGAAAGTAAGGATTAACAATTAACGATAACCCTGTGGCTATTAAAGGATAAATAATTAGGGACCAATTTATTTTGTTCGTTCTGAACCAAAAAACGACGGCGTAAATAAAAATTAAAGCTATTAAAAAGAGAAAACCACCGCCCGTATACAGCCAGCCATAGAGAAAGGCAAGGATTGTCAGGAACCAAAGCTTTTTTTTAGTTAGCAAATAGAAACCAAAGACTAGGAATAATAGGGCGGGAGCCGGATCGCGAATAAAAGCCAAGCGAAAATAGAAATCGGACGGCTCCAAAAAAAAAGCAATCACCGTAAAAGGTAGCGCCCAAGTAAAATTCAATTTGCGCAGAAAGAAAAAAAGGACGGTGAAAATAAGGCCAACCATCAAGGCAATAAAAATTTTCGGTCCAGTGATATCACCGAAAAGGGCTATAAAGGGAATCATAGCTAAGTGAAAAAGCAGATGGTTATCCGTAAATTCCTTGTTGATTGTCGTAAAATAAAGATAAGGAAACTCGTGTGGCAAACCTTTTTCCATAATTAATTTTGACATTCCGATGTGATAGAAACTATCATAACCGGAAAAGTAAGGATTACGCGGATTAAATTCCAAAGCGTAGAAAACGCCAAAAGAAACGGCGAAAACCAGGATGAGTTGAAAGTAGAGGTTGTGGAAGAGTTTGGACATAGGATAAAGATAAAATTATTCTAATTGACCTAATTATTCTAATTGACCTAAAGTTAGAATAATTAGGTTAATTTTCCTTTTTATCTCTGGCATTTCGGACACCAAAAAGTACTACGCCCCGCTTGTTTAAATGATTCTACCCGACCTTTACAACGCAAACAAGGTTCGCCTTTCCGTTTATAAACTTGTCGCATCTCGCCATAATGTCCTTTTTGACCATCAATGTCACGGTAATCGCTAATACTTGTCCCTCGCTGTTCGACTGCCTTTTGTAAGATTATTTTAATGGCTTGAAATAATCTTTTGATTTCCACCGGTTTCAGTGTCTCTATTTTTCGACGAGGATTGAGACGGGCCTCAAACAAAATTTCACTGGCGTAAATATTGCCAATACCGGCAATATTCGTCTGATCTAACAAAAAAACTTTTAATTCTTTTCTTTGAACTTTTTTTGTTCCGATAATCTTTCGAAAAACGACCAGATTGAATTTACTTTCTAACGGTTCCGGACCTAAATCAGCCAAAACTTTTTGCTTTAATTCTTTTGTTATCGGTTCATCTAAATAAATAATCTTGGCAAATTTACGTACATCCGAGAGAACTAATTCTTCGTCTTTATCCAACTTAATTCGAAAATGAATATACTGGTTCACTTTTTCCGCGAAAGGACTGACTTGATCTTTTTCGTACGGGCGTATTGCAATACGCCCCTCCAATTTTTGGCGCGAAAATAGGACGGGTCGAACCATTAAGTGGCCTGTCATTTTGAGATGGATCCAGAGAGTCGACTGACCGCCTATTTCCAGTAAAATATTTTTACCTCGCCGTTCAATGAAAGAGAACATTTTACCTTTAATCTGTCGATTAAGCGCTTTAATATCAACATTTTTTAAAGTTTTCGGCCAATCGGTAAAAACTTGTTCTATTCGACGATTAATAATTTTTTTTCTTAAATCTCTGACGGTAGTTTCCACTTCAGCTAATTCCGGCATAAGATTCGGTCAATTGATTAGTATTTTTCTTCCAATTCTTTTTTTTCAATTCTTTTCAGCTCTTCTTTCGCCTTGATATTAGTTCTATCCAATTTTAGAACTTCCAAAAAGGCATTTTTAGCATCTTCCCAATTATGCTGGTTCATATAGAGACGCCCCAGTTGCAGGTATAAATTAATATTCTTGGGTTCTCGCACAACACTTTGAATTAACATTTCTTCTTTTTTCTTCCAGTATTCCCGCGTTTCCACTTTAATCTCGTTGGGAGTAAAATTTTTCTTAACAATTTC
>JAJYBC010000048.1 GCA_021779255.1 bacterium
TTTTTCGGCCGATATGGTTTCATTTCTAAATCCTTTTTAAAAAAAGAGATGAGTTGCTCTAAATTTTTAATCGGATAGATGCTAATTCCACTAATAATCGAGGTTTCTTCGGCATTTTCCGCCGGTAAAAAAATATTTTGAAAACCTTGTTTTTTAGCGGAAATAACAATTGGTAGAATACCATTGACTCCCCGCAAATTGCCGTCTAAAGCTAGTTCTCCAATAAATAAACTTTTTTGCAAAAACTCCGTCTCTTGAGGAATTTGGCAACTAGCCATTAAAATACCCACGGCAATAGGTAAATCATAAAAAACACCCTCTTTTCGAAGATCGGCTGGCGCCAAGTTAACCACCACTCGGCCTAAACGATAGGGTGGAATAGCTCCGCTGTTTTTTAGAGCCGAGCCGACTCTTTGTTGCGACTCTCGAATAGCCACATCCGGCAAACCCACAATATTAAATTTATGATTGCCCGGAAAAAAATCAATTTCTACTTCCACTACTACCGGATCTAGACCGAGTAGAGCGCAAGAGTTGATTTTACTAGTATGCTTGAGCATGGAGTGATAATAATAAATTAGGATACGGACATAATAAGGACAGGTCGCGACCTATCCTTACATTATTATCATACTCCAACAAATATTAAATTCTGATAAAAAGAATATTAAAAAATCCTCAACATTACGTGCGGACAGGTCGCGACCTGTCCCAACAACATAACCGCGCCCCTACATTATTGTCACATCATATTGCCATTTTTTGCCATCGTAGTCTCCTTTCACTAACACATAATTTTTTAATTTAGCTACCGCTAACTTGAATTTTATTTCCGAAAAATAAGGTAAAACGGCAAAATAAATTAATAATTTTCGACTCCAAGGATTATGATTCCCGACATAACAAAAAACGGGGATTGATGGACGTAAACCAGCTAAATTAGCAATTAAAGAAATTGGTGTATTTTTTAGTACAATCGCTTTCAAGTTTTTTTCTTCCGCTAATTTTTGAATTGTTTGAGCAATAATTTCTTCTTGATTACTGGTCGGTTTATTACGATTTTTTTCCAATTCCGGAATATAATTTTGATTTTCCAAGAAAGACTTCTCAGTGGCTCGAATAATTTTACTCATGGTCTGCACGGATCGCACTGGGTATTTACCACTAGCTGTCTCGCCAGAAAGCATCACAGCGTCAGCTCTGTCAATCACAGCATTCGCCACATCCGTCAGCTCAGCTCGTGTAGGACGAGGAAAATCAACCATCGATTCCAGCATATTAGTTGCTACTATAACAGGTATTCTTTTTTTCAAGCAATGTCTAATTAATAATTTTTGGTAAATCGGCACTTTTTCTTGTGGAGCCTCTATGCCCATATCACCCCTAGCCACCATCACAGCATCGGTCACAGCAAGAATTTCTTTAATATTCTCCAAAGCCGTCAAAGTTTCAATTTTAGCAACAATTAAGGGCAATCCTTTTTTCTTACCCAAAAATTTCTGCATTCGAGAACGTAAATTAGTAATATCTTGCGCGTTTTTGACAAACGATAAAGCCACAAAATCAAGACCTTGTTTTAAAGCAAAATGTAAATCACGTGTATCTTTTTGAGTAAAAGAAGGGATAAAATTAGCCAACGTGGGAAAGTTTATGCCCTTTCTCACTTTGATTAAACCATCGTTTTTTACTGTCATTTCCCAACCTAAATTTCGTCTAAAATGTTCCGCTTGAAGCTCGATCATTCCGTTATCTAGATATACTTTTTCTCCCACTTTTAGCTTGTCTAACAAATCAACTTCCAAGTCAATTAGCAAGTGTTTTTCCAGATAACCGGGCAATTTTCCTTTTTCTTTTTTTTCTTTTAGAAAAATTCGATCACCTTGAATTAATTTCAATTCGGTCAATTGACTCTTTTTGTTTTCTATTTCCGCAATTCTAATGCGCGGACCTTGAATATCGGCCATAATACCCAGGCATTTTCTGGTTTGATAAGCAGCGTGACGCAAATTAAGAATAGCTTGAAAATGCCAATCATGAGAAGAATGTGAGAAATTCAAACGAGCCACGTCCATACCGGCTCTCAACATAGCTACTAAAGTTTCTTTTTTTTCACAAGCCGGCCCGATGGTACACACGATTTTGCTTAAATCGTCTTTGCGAATAGCCATTTGATTTTAATTATTTGAGTTATCTATTTTTTGGATTTATATTGTTTGTAATAAAAGTTTTTAAGTATTTGACTGATTTAGCTAATTTATAATAGCATATTTTTATGCAAAAATATTTGTCTCTCGTCCAAGTTATTTCTTCCGTTCTGCTTATTATTGTTATTCTTCTGCAAAATCGAGAGGGAGGCGCTTCTGGCATTTTAGGCGGGGAAGGGGTTGGGGGCTCCTTTTACACCAAAAGAGGACTGGAAAAAAATCTGCTTTACGCCACCATAATTCTGGCTATTATTTTTGTCGGTAGCGCTATGGCTAGTTTTATCATCAAATAAACTAAAAGAACGATTTTAAATAATAAAACAGCTAAATGTTTAATCAAAAACAAAAAATTGTCTTACTGGTTTGCGTAGTTTTGACTTTAGTTAGTACCGCTATTTTGATTTTTTCAACCAATCAAGGAGCTTCCAATCAGCTAAAATTCACCAATTTAGACAGTTTTCTCGCCTCCGATCCGGAATTTGCCGGTCAAAAAACTGTTAAATCAATCGGTCTAGAAAGAAAGGATATTGACATACCTTTGCCGACTAAAAACAATCTGCAAAAAATTACGATGGTGCCTGTTTTGGCTGTCGGAGGAGATGCTATCTATGAACCGATAGCCCAAATCAATCAAAACGAGTTTGTTCGTCTCAATCAAGAAAATGCCAGCCAATTTTTCACAATCAATACCCCCGAAGAAGCTTTAAAATACGTCGATTTTTTGTTAACTAAACTGGGAAATGGTGGTTATGACCGTGCCCGAGAGACTATTTGGAGCGAAACCGACTATCAAAACAAGAATTGCAATCTAGTTTCTCAATACGATAATTCCCCGTCAACCGAAAAAAATTTTGAGCCTATCCCCATTGAGAAACCTATTAGCCAAGCCAAAAAATCAGATAAAGGATTTGCGATCGATTGGGTTTATTTCACTCCCACCGTCCCAGCCGGCTATTTCAAAGAGAGCTTACAGGTGGATAAAAACGGCCAAATTACCTTTCAGGACAAACCGGAAAATCCTTTCTGGGCTTGCCAAGACGGATTCGTTTTCTAAATATCAAACGCCCTGGTTTTACAAATTTAATACCATTGCTTCCAGCATTAACCCCGGACTGGCACCGTTAATTTTTTGAGATTGATTAAAATAGTCTAAAACTCTTACAATTTGTTTATTGACTTCTTTGACCTCTAAAAAATTTTGTTTTTTTATCAATTCGTTTCTTCTTTTTCTTAACTCCACCAATTCTAAGGAAAAAAAATCCCCAATTTTTTCTTTAATTAAATTCTTGGATGATTGGTTAGAAGGTTTTTTCTCTCCTCTCCAGAGAGAACTTTCTTTTATTCTGCTATGCAAATTTCGTTTTTTAATTTGTTCCGCAAAATCAGAAAGCTCTTCCCAATATTCCAAATTTTCAGCTATTTTACCGGCTTGACCCAAGCTTTTATTTGACCAAGAAACAATTTTAGCCATTTTTTCTTTTGACAGATGAGGATAATTTTCTCGCAGGAAGGATTTAATCAAAGCATCAGATTTAGTTACTAAATTAAAAACCGCACAACGAGATAAAACAGTCGGCAAAAGATGATTGGTCTCCGATATACCCAAAATGATAAAACGATTTTTACCTGGTTCTTCAAGTGTTTTTAATAAAGCGTTTTGAGATTCGATTCCCAAACCACCAGCTTGAGGAATAAAGCCAATCTTAAAAGGTAAAAAGTTGGTCGAAAGAGCTAAATTATGGATAAAGTTTCTGGTTGTTCCAAGGTCCTCGCTATTTTTACCAATTTCAATAACACTTTTATCTTCTTTTTTCTCTAAAACTAAAATATCGGGATGGTTAAACCCTTTTTCCACGAAGAAACCTGTTTGACTGAAAACAATTTCTAAAATTTCTTCTCGCAACCACGACCATTCAGCTATTCCCATACCTAAAAGCAACAAAGGCGGGCGCTCTGGAGAGTTAAACCACTCCGCTAAAACTTTTTCCAGTAAAGGAAAATATTTTTTGATTTTCATAAAAAGAATAGAGTCTAAGGAGAAGATCAGTTTGGTATCTGCTCGGGCACATGATAAATTAAAATGGAATTGCCAATAATTTCCACCGGCTGATAGTTATCCGTTAGCCAATGATAATTTCCCCGAGACAAAGGATTGAGAGTATTCCATTGAATAGCACTGGCCGAAATGGCAAACCAACCGGTTGAAGGCGGTTTGTCATATCCCCAGCCTTCGTAACGATCACCCAAATAATAATCTAAATCTCCGCCACCAAAATAATCAATTTTAATTTTAGCGATATTGTTTTGATCCATAAAATCTTTCACTCTGATCAAATCTTGCCCCCAATCAACGTTAGAATCAACCATATATTTCCATCCTTCTTTGGATCCTCCGATAAATTCGTTAAAAT
>JAJYBC010000016.1 GCA_021779255.1 bacterium
CGGTGGCTTGTCCCTCGGCTCCTCCCATAACTTGGTGAAGCATTATTTCTGAGTTGGGTAATGCCAAACGGCGACCTTTTTGACCGGCGGCAAGCAAAACCGCTCCCATGCTGGCGGCTAGCCCGATGCAAATGGTGGAAACCGGACTTTTAACGTATTGAATCGTATCGTAAATAGCCAAACCGGCGCTCACAGAACCTCCCGGAGAATTGATATAAAGACGAATTTCTTTCTTGGAATTTTGATTGTCCAAAAAAAGGAGTTGTGCGACCACAATGTTGGCCGCCGTGTCGTTGATGGCGCCACCTAAAAAAATGATTCGATCGCTGAGCAAGCGAGAATAAATGTCATAAGCGCGTTCGCCGTAGTGGGATTTTTCAATAACAGTGGGAATGAGATTCATAGAATTGGATAAAAAATTAAAAAACTAAATTTTCTTTTCGATTTTTTTAATTTCAGCGTCCAAATCATCTAATAACTTATTTTCTTTTTCCAAGAAGCGTAAGGTCTCTTGGAAAATTAAGGAATAAATAATCTCTTCTTGTAAACTTTCGAGACTGGGAAAGACTTTTTTGACTGCTTGAGGAGAGCCGAATTGACGTAAAGCGATTTCCATTTCTCTCTTAATTTCTTCTTCCGAAGGAAAGATATTCTCTTTCAAAGCGATAGCTTCAATAATTTTTTGCAATTTAACTCTTTTTACCACGTTTTCTTTCTCGGCCGGTTTGCTTTCCAGTAAAGACGGTGGGACGGCTAGATCAAACTCGGTTATTAACAAATTGATAAATTCATCACGTCTTTTTTCTTTTTCCTGATAGATTTTTTCCAATTTGATTCCTTCTTGTAATTTCTTTTTCAGCTCTCCGAGGTCTTTAAAATTACCCAGGGAACGAGCAAACTCATCATTTATTTCCGGTATTTCCACGGTTTTATCCGGTTTGGTAATTGATCGGCGTTTTTGTAAATCTTTAAGTGTTTCGGTTACTTCCTTGGGCGAAGCCGTCATTTGGTCAACGGTTTGTTTATTTTTAATAGAGAGAGAAGAATATTTAACCGAGTCAATCGGAACATTGGGAAAAAATTCACAATTCAGCTCCATCGTCAAAGGATTCTCGGTTGTAAAATTGATTTTTTTTATTTTGATTATATCGCCGAATTTTTCTTTGTTAACAGGTTTTTCGTTCCAATCGAGTAAAAATTTTTTTTGAAGAGCCATCTCAAACTCTTCGGTCCATTGGTCGGCGGCGATCATTTTTTCACGAATTTGTTCTAAAGGAACGTTACCGAGACGAAAGCCGGGTAAAATCGTAGTTTTACTTTTATCAATCAGAATTTTTTTTTCCAGCTTGGTTATTTCCTCAGAACTGAAAACTTTTTCCACTAGAATTTCGCAAGGACTAATTTTTTTGATGATTTTCAACATAGCGGGCAGAATTAATGTTTTTCGCGATAAACAACTTTGGTTTTGGCCGATAGTTTACTGCTAGCTAGACGCAGAGCCTCTTTGGCAACCGTTTCGGCAATACCGTCAATCTCGAAAATAATTCGACCGGCATGGGCAACGGCCACAAAATGGTCAACGTCGCCTTTTCCTTTACCCATAGGCACTTCGGCTCCTTTTTTTGTGATGGGGCGATCGGGAAAAACACGAATCCAAATTTTACCTTCTCTCTGGACAAAACGAGTCATAGCTCTTCGGGCTGCTTCCAGTTGGCGAGAAGAGATCCAAGAAGATTGCATCACTTTTAAACCAAACTTACCGAAACGTAATTTATCGCCTCTCTTGGTAATTCGACGAAGGGTCGGAGTGTGTTGCTTGCGATGTTTGATTTTCTTGGGAATTAACATAAAATTTGATTTAAAAGAGTTACTTTACTTCTCCGAAATAGAGCCAGACTTTAACGCCGATAGTTCCATAAGTAGTGTAAGCGATGGCTTTACCGAAATCAATGTCAGCTCTGAGCGTGTGCAAAGGAATTCCACCTCGAGCTAACCATTCTCGACGAGACATTTCCGCTCCGTTTAAACGTCCGCTAACCATAACT
This sequence comes from bacterium, assembly GCA_021779255.1. Lineage (GTDB taxonomy): Bacteria > Patescibacteriota > Minisyncoccia > CAIUEV01 > CAIUEV01 > JAJYBC01. Next base: position 2,046 of record JAJYBC010000016.1, read on the forward strand.
TTAATTCCCTTAACATCTTGGATTTTCATAACTTGCTCCAAAGTAGTTTTTAAAACTCGGCGAAAAGAAGTCCTTTTTTCCAGCTGAGTGGCAACATTTTGGGCTACCAATACAGCACTTTCTTCAAAATGGCGCACTTCTTTAATATCTAAAGCCACAGTTACTTTTCCTTGACCACTTTTTTGCAATTTTTGTTGAATTTTTTCTCGAATCAGATTAGCTCCGGCGCCTGAACGACCAATAATAACACCCGGTTTACTGGTATAAATTATAATTCTAACCGCATTGGTGGAACGTTCAATTTCCACTTCCTTAATGCTGGCGCCTTTGAGCTGTTTTTTAATGCCCTCTCTAATTTCCAAGTCTTCTCTGAGACGACTTTTGTAATCCTTATCTGAATACCAGCGAGATTTCCAAGGTTTGGTGATACTAACACGAAAACCGATTGGATTGACTTTCTGACCCATGAGATAAATCAACTTAAAATTAAAATAGATTTTTTCCGATAATTATATATAAATAGGGAAAAAATAAAACTATACTTTTTTAGAACTGCGATAAAGCAACTTTTTGAAAGTGTTGCCCAAATTATTGAATTTGGGTTGACTCTCTTTTTTCTCGGCGATCTTTTTGGTCCCGTCTTGGGCTGTTTGGGGTGAAATTCCTCCTTGTTTCATTCCTTTCAAGGCTGGTTTTTTCTTCTTTGCGGCATCTTTCTTCTCAATATTTTTAGTCGCTTTTTTAGCTTCTTCGATAGCTTTCTTAACTTCTTCGTAGGAGAAAGTCTGCATTTCCGATTTGCGACCGATTTTCTCTTGATCTGATTTCCGAACTTCCGCTAAACTTATTTTAAGATGGCTACGTCTTTTAAGAATGGGTGTGGCATGACCATGTGCTCGAGGCATCCAACGTTTCAAAACAATTCCTTTTTGAGCTTCAATACTTTTAATATATAGATTATTTTTATCTAAACCAAAATTATGAACGGCATTAGCTATGGCGCTTTGAATTAACTTTTTAACGATTAAAGCTGTTTTGCGGGGGACAAACTCAAGAATAGCCAAAGCTTCGGCAGTTGATTTTCCGCGTAGAAGATTGATCATCATGCGGGCTTTTTGAGGGGTGATTAAGGCGTTTTTAACCTTAGCTTGAATTTCCATATCGACTGAAATTTAAAAAAAGTAAAAAAACTATAAAAATAGAACCAGATATTAGCAATAAGCTAAAACAATTTTATGTAAAAAAGAGTAAATTAACCGACTAGCTTTTTTTCGCGTCTACTTCTTTTTGCAATTTACCACCATGGCGGACAAATTTACGAGTGGGAGCAAATTCACCTAACTTGTGTCCTACCATCTCGTCAGTAACAAGAGTCTTAATAAAACTTTTACCATTGTGAACTTCAAAAGTGGAACCAATCATTTCTGGGCTGATAGTTGAATTGCGACTCCAAGTTTTAATGGGGCTTCGGTCTTCCGCTTTTCTTTTTTGCAACTTCCCAATAATCCTTTTGTCCACAAAAGGTCCTTTTTTTAAACTTCGACTCATATTAGTTGACTGATAATTACTAAATTAAAACAAGCTGGCAATACATCCAGTCGTGTTAGTTATCTTAACAGTAAATTATTGATTTTGTAAAGTTTTTGGTTTCCTCCTATTTTCGAGTACGAGAAACAAAGAGATATCTTTTGGCAATATCGTCGAGACGATCGGAAGAATCATAAATTATTTTAACCCCAACGTCTTTGTAGTCCTCGAAAACGCCGTAAAGGTAAGAAGGAGAAAAAAGAAAAATGGCAGGAGTTTTTTGGTTGATAATTTCTCCGAAAGCATGGTACAATTCAGCTCTTTTTTGCTCGCTAACTTCTTGGCGAGCTTGATCAAGCAAGCTGTCAGCTTCTTTATCGTCAAAAAGAGCCAAATTCAAACCGGGACTTTGTTTACTATTAGAATGCCAAAAAGGAGTAGGATCCGGATCAGCTTGTAAAACCTCTCCAAAAAGAAGCGCCTCATAATTTCTTTCGGAAATTTTGGTTTGCAACGTTTCCGAGGTGTCGGTGATATCTAAAACGATATTAACACCGATTTGCTCCCATTGTTTTTTGAGTAAATCGGCGGTTTTAATTAACTCCGGATAATTGGCGACGGTCAAAGTAAAACTCAATGATTGCTTGGTCTTAGCGTTGTAAAGAGTGTTTGCATTTCCTTCGGCTGAAACTTTTTTTCTTTCTTTCTCATTCAAGATTTCCCAGCCGTCTTCCTTTAAAATATTTCTGGCTTTTTCCAAATTAAATTCGTATTTATTGAGATCAGGACTGAATCCAAGAGTATTAGGTAAAAAAGGAGTATTGATAACAACGCCTTTTCCTTCTAGAACGCCTCTTAATAATTCTTCTTTTTCAGTGGCCACGTTCAAAGCTTCGCGGACTTTCTGGTCAGCCAAAACGGCGCTTTTTTGTTGATTGAAAAAAACGCTATAAACGCGAGTAGTGGGAAGCTCGTAAATTTTTAAGCCATTTTCTTTACTAGCATCCTTTAAATTGGCAGTTTCGATATAGGAAATTCCTTTAATTTGTCCTTGACTATAAGCGTTAAGAATTTCTGACCAATCGGCATAAAATTGAAAAACTAGCTCTTTGAGATGAGGCTTTTCGCCATAGTATTGGTTGTTGGCGCGTAAAGTGATGGAAGTAATCTTACCGTCTTTGCCTTTTTCAAGTTTATAAAAGCTGTACATTCCACTACCGATGGGTTTCCGATTTAACTCCGTCAAAAGAAACTTGTCGCTGGTGATATCTCCCCAAAGATGTTTGGGGAGAATACCGAAAGTGAGATTGTGTAAGAAAGGAGTGTAAGCTTTTTTGAGGGTTAAAACCAAGGTTTGGTCGTCTTTTTTCTCGAAAGTAACTCCTTCAAGATTGGCGCGAAAAGCGGAACCGTAAGCCGGATTAAGAATCAAATTGATAGTAAAGATAACATCTTCAGCTGTTAAATCTTTGCCGTCGTGCCATTTAACCCCTGGTTTGAGGTGAAGAGTGTAAACTAGACCATCTTCCGATCTCTCCCAATCTTGAACTAAATCTTGCTCCAGCTTGCCATTAGCGTCATAGTGAAAAAGAGAAGAAAAAATTAAGTTGCTAAGGTCGTTGTCAACTGGGTTGCCTCGAGCAACAATGGGATTTAAATAAAGGGGTTGTCCTTGAATACCTTCGGTGTAAGATCCTCCCAAAGCGGGTTTTTTATCGGTTTCTTTGAAATAGATAACCAAGCCCCAAATGGCAAAAAGTGAGCAAGCCAAGAAAAGAGCGCTTAAAAAAATTTTTTTCTCTTTGAGAGAAAGAGTCTTAACTAGAAAAATCAATTGTTGCCAGCTGGGAAGAGACCATTTTCGACCGTCTTTTTCTTCGTTTGGAAACATAGAGATGATTTAAATTTAGTTCGTTTGATAATTTAATAAAACAGAACCCTGAATTATTGAAAATTTCTTATTGAACGCTAACTTGCGTCGGTCTTAAAATTTTGCCATCTAGTGAATAACCGTCGCGAAGAACCTTCTCTACCCTAAGAATATTTTTTTGATTTTGAGAAGTCCCTTTTTCTTCATTGGAAATTTTTTTCTCCTCGATAGCTTCATGAATATGAGGATCAAAGCTATCTCCCGGTTGGGTGGCTATCTTTTTAACACTACTATTTTCCAGCAAAATTTCCAACTGTTTTTTGATCTGAGAAAGACCAAGCAACCAAGTTTGAGTTTTCTCATCGGCAGGTATGTGTTCCAGAGCGAGATTGAAGTTATCCAGTACCGGAAAAATTTCTTGGAGAAAATCGTCTTTAATGTTGATTCTCAGATTTTTGGCCCATTCTTCTTGCTGTCTGCGATAATTTTCAAAATCGGCTTTAGATCGTTGCCAGCCGGCCAAGTATTCGGCATTTTTTTCTTTTAACTCTCGGTTTTCCGCTTTTGCCTTTCTTAATTCTTTATTGAGGATAGACATAAATTATAATTTAGATTTATCTTCTAAAAATTTGACGACATTTTCCACGATAGAAATGTTTCGTCGGTATTCCATTCTTTTTGGACCCAAAATGGCGATGACTCCTTTTTCTCCTTCGGGCAAAAGACATTGGGAAATAATTATAGCACATTCTCCCGATTTAGTGAAGAAGTGTTCGTTGCCAATAAGAGTTTTAATTTGTTTAGGTTCTAACTCTTGGGTTATTTCTTCAATATTTTCATCTAAATAATCCAACATTTCGGCTATTTGACAAATTTCGTCGGTGTTTTGGAAATCGGGTTGAGTAATCAACTCCTTAATCCCCGACTCAAAAAATTTTTTCTCTTCCAGCAATCCTGTAATGGCTAAATTATGTGAAAAAGTTGAAAGCAGACGAGCTAAGGTACGTGCCATCATTTTTTCACGTAATTTGAGTTTGACCAATTCGGTTTCTAAATTTTTTTGTTCCTCCGCGTCCATTCTTTGTAATTTTTGAGCTGTTATATGATTAACAAAAAAGCGATAACCTTTATCGGTGGGTATTCGTCCAGCGGAAGTGTGTGGTTGATAAAGATAGCCCGCTTCTTCTAAAATAGCCATTTCGTTGCGAATGGTGGCCGGGCTGAGGGTAAAATTAGCAAAACGAACTATTTCCTCCGAACCGACCGGATCGGCGGTTTGGACGTATTTCTCGATGATGGAAAGAAGAATGTTTTGTTGACGTTCGGAAAGAGACATAAAATTATATTTTATTTACCGCAACATTTCTTATATTTTCGCCCGCTACCGCAAGGGCAAGGATCGTTACGACCGACCTTGGGCAAAAAAGGGAGGCTATTTTTTTGCGCGTTCGAAGAGTTATTTTCCGTTTCGGACATACCCGTAGGCTCTGTCGGTTGAGAATAGGTGGCCCTAGCCAGACGTTTCTCAATTTCAGAAGAAGATTTAGCTTGATTTTTAACAGGCGAATTGGTGATATTTTGATTATTTGACAAAACAGGTTTTAATTTAAAGAGCGTACCAACGGATTCTTCTTCAATAGTTTTTAATAACTGTTCAAAAAGGCGAAAGCCTTCCTGCTTATATTCCACTAACGGATCTCGTTGACCATAACCGCGGAGGCCGATACCTTCTCTTAAATATTGCATATTATCCAAATGATTCATCCAAAGAAGATCGATAGACCGAAGCATCACCGCTCGTTCCACTTGGCGCATCTGCTCGGATCCGACAATAGCTTCTTTTTCTTGATAGTCTCGTTGGGCTGTTTTTTTCAAAAATTTTTCCATAGCGTCTCTTTTAGAAGAGTCTGCCAGACTTTGATCCTGATAAATACGTTCCATTTCTTGACTAACCGCTGTTTGTTCCGCTTGGTAAAAACCAAAAAGAGCGCAGAAAGTTTCACTGATTTCGGCTAAATTCCACTGACCGCCTTCTCCGCTTGGAACACTATGAAAATGAACAATTTGCCGGATAATATTTTTGATAGATTGTTGAATCTTGTCTTTCAGATTGCCTTCTTCGCCGGTTAACAAGAGATCGCGACGACGCTGGTAGATGATAGCCCTTTGTTTGTTCATTACATCGTCGTATTCTAAAACGTGTTTGCGAATGTCGAAGTTATAGCCTTCAATGCGGGCTTGAGCTTTTTCAATAGAGCGACTGATCATTTTATTTTCGATAGATTCGTCTTCGGGGATACCTAATGTATCCATCATACTTTTAACTTTATCAGAACCGAAACGAACCATTAATTCGTCTTCCATAGAAACAAAAAATTGGCTGCTGCCAGAATCGCCTTGTCGTCCCGCTCTACCTCTGAGTTGGTCGTCGATTCGACGAGCCTCGTGTCTTTCGGTGCCTAAAATATGGAGTCCTCCCAGTTTTTCAACTCCCGGTTCCAGTTTGATGTCTGTTCCTCGTCCGGCCATATTAGTGGCGATAGTAACCGATCCTTTTTTACCGGCGCCAGCGATAATTTGCGCTTCTCTTTCGTGGTTCTTGGCGTTTAAAATCTCATGTTTAATACCGTCTCTTTCTAAATACTGGCTTAACTTCTCCGATTTTCCAATGGCAATAGTACCGATTAAAACCGGTTGTCCTTTTTTATGCCGACGTTTAACTTCTTCGGTAACGGCTTTAAATTTGCCTGCTTCATTTTTATAGACTCGATCTTGCAAATCTCGACGAATCATTTGAACGTGAGTAGGAACGGAAACCACTTCCAGTTTGTAAACCTTACTGAATTCCTCGGCGCTGGTCATAGCGGTGCCGGTCATACCGGCTATTTTTTGATAAAGACGAAAATAATTTTGGAAAGTGATAGTGGCCAAAGTTTTGCTTTCTCTTTGGACGGCGACATTTTCCTTAGCTTCTAGAGCTTGATGTAATCCTTCGGAAAAACGTCGGCCCGGCATCATACGACCAGTAAATTCATCAACAATAATGACTTGGCCGTCTTTAACTACGTAGTCGCGATCAAGTTTAAAAAGAGCGTGAGCTCGCAGAGCTTGTTGTAAATGGTGAGCGTAAGAAATCCGTTCGGAACTGTAAATATTATCTACATTAAGTAATTTTTCCATTAGGTGAATCCCTTCTTCGGTAAGAATAGCTGATTTCATTTTCTCATCAATGGTATAGTGGGTTGTTTCTTCTAAATTAGGCATCAGAAGAGCAAATTTTCGGTAGAGTTGATCCGATTCTTCGTCGGGAGCGGAAATAATTAAAGGTGTGCGAGCTTCGTCGATTAAAATGCTGTCAACTTCGTCTACGATGGCGTAATTGAGGTGACTTTCGATATGATCAGCTTTTTGATAATCGCGGATTTGCACCATATCTTCTAACTTTTGAACCATGTTATCTCTCAAATAATCGAAGCCGAATTCATTGTTAGTGCCATAGGTTATATCGGCGGCATAAGCTTCTCGGCGCGGAATTTCTTGCAGATTTTGATACTCTACGCTCACTTCGTTTTCGTCGGGTTTAATTTGAGGGGTAAAAAAATACGATTTGTTATGTTGAATACAAGCGGTGGTTAAACCGAGATAATGAAAAACAGCGCCCATCCAGTTAGCATCGCGACGAGCCAAATAATCGTTAACGGTAATAATATGGACACCTTTACCCGCCAAAGCGTTAAGGTAAACGGGCAAAGTGGAGGTTAAAGTTTTTCCTTCGCCGGTTTTCATTTCAGCGATTTTGCCTTGATGGAGGACGATACCGCCCATAATTTGAACGTCGAAAGGTCTCTCGCCCAAAACTCTTTTAGCCGCTTCTCTTACGGTAGCAAAAGCTTCCGGTAAAATATCGTCTAGACTCTTTCCGTTTTTGAGTAATTTTTTAAATTTAACGGTCTGATTTTTCAATTCTTCATCGGATAATGGCTGAATTTTTTCTTCCCAAGCGTTAACGGCACTTACCAATGGTTCCAACTTTTTAGTTGTCTTAGCATTAGGATCGCCCAAAAGAGGAGTGAGATATTTTTCAAAAAAAGAAGGCATAAATAATAAGATTAATTTTCAATTTCAATTTCTCAAACCGTTGAACTGTCATACCAAGTCATACCAGCCTCAATTATTTACAATGGTTTGATTGAGATGTCGATTCGACTTTCGGTGTTGGGTACGGTTTTACGGAAAGAAGGCCAAAAGTCAACTTCAATTCTATCAACATTATCAAAATGATGAAAATGTTCTTCGAGAGCTCGCTGATTATAACCAATAATCCCTTCTTTGTCAAAGACTTTAGAAGAAAGCTTGGAAACAAAAAGACCTTTAAGGCTCACTTTGAAAGTGGCTTTTTTATTAATCAAATCGAGCTCGGACAGACTATAAGTAAAGCTGTCGGGTTCATAGCGGATAAACTCTTCGTTGGCCTCTCCCATTGTCTGAATTCTTTTTTCGGCGATAGTGCGTAAATCTTTTTGGTTAATCACGGTGCCCTGAACTTCAATTTTAAGGTTGATATCGAACTTGTCAATTTCCGAACCAACCGGAGAAGAAGATTTTTTATCTAAAACGGTGTAATGAGCCGAATCTTCTTTAATCGTTTGGTCTTCATTTAGATTTTTATTCATTTCTTCTAAGGTTTTCTTAAACATACGATTGGCTAATTCGCTGTTGGCGCGATCGAGATCTTCTTGGGTAATAATATTAGCTTCGCGAATGCCCCCCTCTATTTTTTCTTTGTTATCGGCGTAAATATTATCGTGCATATATTTGTTATCCAGATTAAGAAATTCAAATTTACCGGGGGGTAAATTACCTTTAGCTCCTTTGATGGAAGCGATAATATCTACTTCTCGACTGCTTTTGGGGGGAAGAAGGACTCGGTTGAGAGTGGTAAAAAGAACTTCGGGTGGCGCATCTGTGGGGTGAAGGATAGCTCCTTGGCGAATACCTTGAACGTATGGTGTATTGTTATGAATAATAACTTTGCCTTTAGCCAGTTCCTCGATTTTTTTTGCAGAAACTTCAATGTTGGTTTGACCGCCATCGGCTTCGCGAATTTTAATTTCTCCCGGTAAAAAACCTTTTTCCAGATCAGGAGCGGTACTGTTTCCGTCAATAACGACATTGAGAGAAACTTCTCTAACGGCGCTTTTGGGTATAATCCGGATGTTAGCCTTAGAAAGAGTAAAATAAGAGACGCCGATACCCAGTATCAAAGATATCAGCAAAAAGAAAAAAATAAATTTACGAAAAGAAACACCGGAATCGTAAGTGCCGAGATTCTCCATGAAAAGGATTATTGATTATTGCAGGAGCGTATTACACACGCCCATACAGAATTATAGTAAATCTAAAATAAAAAGATTTCAAATTTTATCCTCGTCCCAATAGCCTTAAAAGTTGTTTGACGGCTTCGGACAAAGTGGCGGGTAAGGTGGCTGATTGAGTGATGGCCATTTGAATTTCGCCGGCGCGATAGCCCAGATTTTTGAGAGCGTCGAACAAATCTTCGTGAGTATATTCTAAAATTCTCTGGTTAACTCCCTGCCCGGCTTCATACCAATTACCCATTTGAGATAATTTTTCTTTCAGTTCAACTAAAATGCGATCGGCTGACTTGGCGCCGATGCCGGGGACTTGCTGCAAGCTTAAAACGGATTCTTCTCCCAAAGCGATTTTTTTGAGTCGAGCGGGCGAAAGGACGCTTAAAATATTCAGCGCCGCCTTAGGTCCAATACCTCGACAACCAAGAAGCAAAACAAAAGCGGAACGCTCTTTTTCTTCCAGAAAGCCGAAAATTTCCCACTTGTTCTCTTGAATATGTAAATAAGTTTGCAGGCAAATTTCTTCTTCGGTGTAATCCTTGACTTCTTTAAGAGTATTTTGAGTAACCGAGACCTTGAGACCGAGTGGCCCGACAGATAAAAGCAGATAATTTTCACCGAAGCCGATGATTTTACCTTGAAGATGATAAAGCATAAAGGTAAAAAGTTATATTAATTAATCTAACTGGAGCAATTAACTTAAATAAACGAAGAAAAAAAGAAATTAAATTACTGTATTTTTATCTCTATTCTTTTGTCTAAAATTGGCATAAAGGGCAACCAACTGGGCCAAATATGTAGATTATAACTTTCTATTTCCCTATTATTATTTAAATATTCAGTTACTTCTTTCTGACTTTTGTTGATGATTTGTTTGCGAATATCCTCTAAATTCAGTTGAGTGCTGGTTCCATAATTAATTTGAGCGCTGATTTCCATTTTATTTTCCAACGAATTGACGCCGATAGGAGTGTAGCTTTTAACGGTGGCAATTCCGTTTTTTTGATCTTGATTTCTCTCAATTAGATTTTTAGCCATTTCGGAAAGGTTATTTTCTTGAAAAAGTAAGACGAAAAAATCGGTTTCCAGACTGGCGTGAAAATTTTCCGTTTCCTCGTTTTCTTTTTTGTCGGTGATAAAATTAGTGTTTTCCGTTTGTAAAGAATCGACCGAAAAAAGCTTTCCCATAATATTACCGTATTTATTTTGAAATTCTTCCAAAGCTTTTTGTTTGGCTTGCTCGGTTAAATCTTTTTGGGCCTTTTGCAAATCTTCAGCTGACAAATAGTTAATTTTTTTGCTGGTTCCAGCGGTAAAATCCTTAGAAACTTTAACGGATATAGCGTCCTTGAAAGAACTGTCAGCCAGTCCGGGCAAAGAAAGCTCGGTTCCTTCTTTAAGAACGTAGCTCTGCTCGCTTTTTTCGGCAATAATACTCACGCTGGCGCTACCAAATGTTTTTAATGAAACAGTTGAATTGGTATTTTCGTTGGAATTGGAATTGGAATTGGAATTGTTGTTTAGCTCACCAGCCGGAATTGTAGTTGGGCTAACGAGAAAAAATTTTTGGCCATTTTTGTCAACCAAGGTGGCATTTTGTTTGAGGGATAGAGGCTCGCCGGAGTTGTTGGTGATAGTAACTTTGCCACCACTTTTTTCGATGGAATCTTTTTCTCCGCTGGTCGGGTAATCTCCTTCCGTAGTGATTTTGAAACGGATTGGATCTCCCGGAATGGTTTTATTATCAATATCGGTTTGAGTCACTTCCCCACTGACTAAAGCTTTTATTTCTAAATCTTGGGAATTATTTCGGGGCTTTATTTCCAGCTTGGCATCCGGTAAAATGACTCCCGCTAAAATTCCTAAAGTTAAAAAAATAAAAATCAAAAAAGCTAAAAAAAGCTTAGTGTTAAAAAGAGGTAGAAGAACAGTTCGATTTTTTTGGGGAAAAGGATTCGGTTGTCGAGTAATTTCTTTGGTTGGAGAAAAATCAGATTTTTCTCTGGGTGAGTTGGAGCGTAGATCAACAATAGCTCCCGATCCGATAACTTTTCGATGGGTAGTCTGTAATAAGCCTTGATTTTCGGTTGTCAATTCATTTTTCTCGATATTTTTATTTTTTGATTGGTTGTTTATTAAATCCAATCTAGTCTCAGTGTTCAAATTTCGGCCACGGACAATTCCTTTTTGATTCATCCATAATTCTCGAAGTTTTTCCCTTTCTTTAAGGGGCAAGCTTAGGTTTTCTCGCTGGTTGGGAAAAGAAGCGGGAGAAATCGTTTTTGGAAGATTAACTTTTTCGGTTTCTTGTTTAGGTTCAGCTTCTTTTAAAGGTTTAACAATAAAAGGATTAAAAGTAAACTCTTTTGGTGGAGAAGGTTCTTCACTTTTTTCGAGATTTTTAATTTTATTTGTCTTTTCTTGGTTAATTTTTTTTAGATCAATAATCTCCGGTAAATTTTTTTCTTTTAGGGGAGCTTTCTTTTCGCTTTTATTCGTTTTATTTGGCGGCAAAGTTGAAAAAGCGCCGACGGTTATTTTTTTAAAAGGCGACTCTTTAATAGCAGGTGTTTGCTTAACGGAAGTGTCATTCGATCTGTTTTCGATAATGGATTTTAATTCTTGGTTAGCCATTTCTTCTTCCCAGCGAGCCATTTTCGGTTTGCCAAGAGATTCCGTTTGGGCGGAAGAAGAGGAAAAATTTTGTTGAGAAGAAGTTTTAGTCACATATCTTTTAACGAGAAGCCCAGCCTTACTGGCAATTTTGCGAGTGTTGGAATCGGGAGAGACAAAAACGATTTTTTTTTGTAATTTAGTTGCTTCTTTGCTAAGTAATTTTAAATTAACCAGACTTTGAGCCACCAAGGCTCTTTTGGGGACTACCAAAAAAATCTCCGTTGATTTTTCTTCTCGGAGCTTACCGATAACTGTAGTTATTTCGTCATCCACTTCTACGTAAAAGTAGTTGTTCATTTTAACATTTTACAATTCTACCTGAGCGTTATCGCCAATAATTAATTTATGTCCACTGGGCAGGGTAAAATCTTCAGCTTTAACGATGGAATTTCGTCCAATTAAACTGTCTACAATTCGAACGCCACACTGTAAAATTTGAGTGCCGGAGCAAATGATCGAATGGGAAACTTCGGTACCCTGAATAATTACATTATCGCCAACAGAAGTATAAGGATCGATGCAAGCATTTTCAATCAGACAATTTTCTCCAATAATGACCGGCCCACGAATAACCACTCGGCCTCGCAATTTAGTTCCTTTGCCGATTTTAACGGCACCTTCAATTTGCCATTCTTTTTTGAGTTGGGTAAAGGGCAAATCAAGTCCTTGAAGAGAAGAAAGAATTAAACTATTTCCTTCCAACAAATCTTCGGGTTTGCCGGTGTCTTTCCACCAGCCAGTAATTTCTTGATAGCCGATGCGATAATTTTTCTTAATGAGGTAAGTGTGGGCGTCGGAAATTTCGTATTCGCCTCTGGCGCTAGGTTTAATTCTACTGGTAGCTTCGACAATAATTGGTTTATAAACGTAAATACCGGTGACGGCGAAATTACTTTTGGGTTTTGCGGGTTTTTCTTCAACTTTAAGGATCTTACCTTTTTGGATAACGGGGACTCCGAATCTTTTGGGATCGCGAACATGAGAAAGAGCCAAGAGGCAGTCCAGCTTTTCTTGATAAAATTTATCGATCAAAGGTTTTAGGTCTCCGGCGACGATATTATCCCCCAAATAAAAAAGCAGATCATCTTGGCCAATCCAACTTTTAGCGTTAGCAATAATATGAGCTAACCCCAAAGGGCCGCCTTTTTGTTCCAAGTAAGTTATTTTAAGACCGAATTTTTTTCCTTGACCGACCGCGACCGGTAGTTCCTTGTCGCCTTCGTTGATATTGATAGCTACTTCTTTAATGCCTACTTTGGCGATTTTTTCCAAGGCGTGAAAAATCATCGGTTTATTTGCAATGGGAAAAAGATGCTTATTGATGGTATAAGTAATAGGTCGAAGACGTGTTCCCTGCCCTCCGGCGGTAATTAGAGCTTTCATAAATAAAATTAAATTTTTAGATATTTTCTAATAGCGATTAGACTGCTAATGGCTCCGAGAATAATTCCTCCCGCCAGTTGAATAGTCAGTAAAATAATTGCCTGACCTTTCAAATAGTTAAGAGCGTTAATGTTAGGAGCGATAGAATTAAGAAAAGGAGCCGAAAGGTAAACAAAAGGATAAAAAAGCAATAAAGAGATCCAAGCGGCAAAAAAGCCATACAAAATGCCCTCGACAACGAAGGGCAAACGAATAAACCAAGCATTAGCGCCAACTAATTTCATAATTTCCACTTCTCGGCGATAATTGTACATAGTCAGGCGGATGGAGTTGAAAGTTACTAAAATGGCGATTAAAGAAAAAATAGCGATAATAACCAGACCGGTTTTTTGAACGGCTTTAATAATACGATCTAGTCTCTCGATAACGGGTTTTTTCTCAGAATAGTAATCGACGTCGCTCACTAAATTACCATATTGGCTACTTTCTACTTGGCTTAAAATATTGCGATAAGCTCCCGGATTAGTCATTTTAATATTAACGGAAGGTTGCAAGGGATTTCCCAATTCTTCCAATGATTTTAAAATAACATCGTCTTTTTGATGTTTTTCCTTAAAAAGAGTTAAAGCTTCATCTTTAGAGATATATTTAGCTTCTTTAACTTCCGGCATTTTATTTATTAAACCGACTAACTCCGCAGCTTGAGTCTCGTTGACGTCGCTTTTAAAATAAATACTCACGTCAATTTTACTTTGGATATCTTCCAAAGTTTCTTTGGCGACTAAAGAAATAACAAAGACAGTATTAATAATAAAAAGAGTGAGTACGATAATACTGATTGTGGCCACGCTAAGCCAACCGTTACGAAAAAAATTTTTGATTCCGGCTTTAATTCCACGCCAGAGAGTAAGCCATTCCATGAAAGTTTGTAAAGTTAAATAAAAATTTTCAATTTCTGCTTCTGTTATATCATATATTTTCCTTCTTGTTGATCGCGAATAACAATACCTTTATCGAGAGCGATAACTCGGCGATTGATCCGATCGACTGTTTCTTTGTTGTGAGTGGCCAGAATAACGGTGGTGCCAAGTTTATTGATTCGCAGTAATAATTCCATAATTTCCCAAGTGTTAATCATATCCAGATTGCCGGTCGGCTCGTCGGCCACCAAAAGTTCGGGATGATGAACTAATGCTCTGGCGATGGCGACTCGTTGTTGCTCGCCACCGGAGAGCTGGGTTGGGTATTTATCACTCTTACCGGCCAAGCCGACTATCTCTAATATCTGGCTGACGTTTCGACGAATATCTCGACTGGATCTGCCAGCTACTTCCAAAGCGAAAGAAGTATTCTCAAAAACAGTTCTTTTATTGAGCAATTTGAAATCTTGAAAAACAACGCCGATTCGACGTCGGTGAAGAGGAATTTCTCGGTGTCCCAAAGAAGTCAAATCCTTTTCTCGAAAGAAGATTTTGCCGGCGCTTGGTTTTTCTTCTAAAATCAGTAGACGCAGCAGAGTCGACTTGCCGGTTCCACTCTGTCCCACAATGGAAACAAATTCTCCATGCTGAATGTCGAGGTTAATATTACGTAAAGCTACCACGTCTCCGGAATAAATTTTACTCACGTTGCGAAAATGAATCATAGTAATAGTTAATTTCTAATTTTTAATTTTTTTACATCTTTCCCGCTTCTTCCAGCGCTTTTTCCAGCTGGGAATCGTGTCCGTTTTTGACACCTTCCGGTGTTATTTTTATTTCTTCGTCAGGGGTGATTCCTTCTTTGTCAATGGTTTTTCCTTTGGGAGTAAACCATTTAGCCACGGTTATTTTGATAGTTGATCCTCCATCCAAATTAACCACTTCTTGAACTGAACCTTTGCCGAAAGTTTTCTCGCCAATAAGCTTAGCTCCTTTTTGTTCGCTGAGGGCGCCGGCTAAAATTTCAGAGGCGGAAGCGCTTCCTTGATCGACTAAGATAATCAAAGGATACTGATCCAAGGTTGGGCTATACTCGGTTTTGTACTCGTTAGAAGGCTGCTTACCGCCAAAATCTTCTTTGACTACCAAAGTTTTTTCCGGTAGAAAAAAACTGGCGATACCGGTAGCTGTTTCTAAATAGCCACCAGGGTTGCTTCGCAAATCTAGAATAATTTTCTTGGCTTTCGACTCTCGAATATTTTTTGCTATCTCGGTAAATTCTTTGACGGTATCTTCGGAAAATTGAGAGAGACGGATATAGGCGATATCCTCATTCTTCATTTCCCATTTGACACTTTTAACATCAATGGTGTCTCTGGTAATTTCTATTTCACGGGGGGCGTTATCACCTTCGGAGATAATTGTTAGTTTAACTTTGGTATTTTTTTCTCCTCGAATATCAGAAACTGCTTCATCAACCTCTAAATTGCCGGAATCTTGGTTGTCAATTTTAATAATTTTATCTCCCGGTTTAATTCCGGCTTTGTCGGCGGGAGAGCCTTCGATTGGTGCTACAATGGTTAAAATGTTATCTTTTTTACCAATCTCTGCGCCAATTCCGCTAAAACTACCTTTCAAATCTTCCTGAAATTGTTTAGCTTTTTCCGGTTCAAAAAAAACAGTGTAAGGGTCGCCTAACGCTGCCGTCATCCCTTTAGTCATACCGTAAACCATATTTTTTTCCTCCGGTAAAGTCCCTACGTATTTGTCGTTTAATTTTTTCCAAGCTTCAAAAACCAAGTTTAAATTGGTATTTTCTTGCAAACTGTTGGCGTTGGCCACGCCGGCATTTTTTTTCTGAATAATATTTTCTCCGACTGCCAGACCGATACCAAAACTGGCAATTATTGCTAAAAAAACCAAATAGATCAAGAAATTTTTTCTCCAAGTCGGAGTTTTAAGAGGTGGATAATTTTGCATAAGTGACGATTATGTTAAACGAAAATTTTAAATAAGGTTTTGATTTTCACAATTAATTTTTTTCCAACCAGATTTGAACCTTTTTCTGATTTTTACTGCCCATTTTAACTTCTTTGGTATAAGTTTTATATTTAGAAGCTGAAGCTCTTACGTAGTAGATTTTTTTAGGATCAAGAGTAAAAGATTTCTTACCTTTTTTATTGATTTTACCATTGGCTAAATTGCTTCCCCCTTTGGTAAAAACTTTTAATTTGGCCGTGGATAAAAGATTACCATTGCTATCTGTTACAGTAATATCCAACTGATCCAAAAGTCCGTATTTAACCTGATCGAGCAAGTCGGAAGAATGTTCGGTTTCACCAAAAGTGTTAACCCAATACCATTTATAATTATTATCGGTAGTTACCAAGGCAATACCCATAACCGTGTAGTCTTTGCTGAGCATATTAGCGTTATGATCAGCCGAGTTTTTCCAAGCGTCGAAAGCTTTTTGAGCTGTGCTATAGCCGGCAGCCAAGTTTTCCCCCACCCCATCCGTGTAACCATAAATAGCCGCTCTTTCACTCGGAGAGCGACCCAGAGAATCTTTATGCTCGTGATTAATCAAACTCGGTTTGTCGGCCATATCTTGAGCCATGAGCAAGGCCGAATCGCTGAGTTTTTTGGAAATTTTGAGAGGATCTAATCCTTTGTCTTTACGATAGTTATTAATTAAAGTGAAAAATTCTTTCTCGTCAGAGTTAAGAGAAACTTTTGCCGAAGCGGGCGGAATAACAAAACAATAAAAAACTAACATCAACAGTCCCGACAGAAAGCCGGCTTTAATCAGAAGTTTTGAAACAGACAAATTATCGCTTTTTAAAAGCATTTTTGTTTTTTACAAATTAAAGTTAGTTGTATAATGCAATGATTATATTTTATCGTAGTTTTTTTTCTTGGCAAAAAACCAAAATTTTTATTGTTTATTTAACCTCCCAAATTTCCAAAGAAGCTTCGGGAGCGTAAGGTGAATGAAGAAAACTTTCGGGGCTGGCCAAAATAGCCGGATTATTCTCATCTAAGCTAACAGTCATTTCCTTGGCTTGGGGATAAGTTTTTTTGATTTGTTCGGTTATATCTTGATCTTTTTGCACAAAAGCAATAATTGCCGGTTTTTGAATCATTGCAACTTGAAAGTCTTCTGGCACGATAAATTTCAGTTGATTCCTGACCTCCCAAGTGTAAAAGCGAATGGGCTCAACCATAACCGGTAAATTATCATCGGTGTGATAAGCGTCGGAATTGGTAATTAAATAAAAATGAGTTTGAGAATTTTGAGGAATAGTTT
>JAJYBC010000017.1 GCA_021779255.1 bacterium
TTCCGATCAATGTAGGGAGCGTTGGTACCGGGAGCAGAGCCAGCATTATTTATTCCGATACCCGTTCCCGATCCATAAATTCCAATATTACTTCCTGATCCATAAATTCCAATACCAACTCCTCTTTTATCAAGAGAGTTGGGCAAATTGTTTAAACCATTTGCATCTATCACAATTGAATTACAATTCCATGGAGAATATCCATTGCATCCTAATCCTGGAAAACCATGTGTATGTCCCGGATCATAAACTCCATGTGCATGCCCCGGATCATAAACTCCATGTGTATGCCCCGGATCATAAACTCCATGTGCATGTTGCCCCACTGGTCTGTTTTCTCCGTCACCCAAAGCTTGCCCCACAGTTAAATTTTTGTTGGCAGAATTCTGCGTTCCCACCAAATATCTTCCTTTGGCACTGGGAACTTCGCTCCAACCGGTGGGACAAGTAGTGAGGTCAAAATAAGCAATCATGCCAGAAGGCATAAGAGAAGAAAGAGGCACGCCATTAATAGAAATTTCTTGAGCGTTAATTTTGCCGGTAACTTCTATATTATTGGCTTTAATGTTGCCATTGACGTCCAGAGTGGCTTGAGGATTATTGGTGCCGATACCGACCAAACCTCTCTCGACAATTAAACCCAGAGTAGCTCCACCAGTGTTCAAAATTAAACCACCAGTTTTGATTTGGCCGGCGTTGCCAGTGTTAAGTGGCGCCGCAATATTGCCACCTGGTGGCATTTGATCAGGCTCTACCCAAGCCAGTGTAGCTTTAATGGTTAGACCAATAGCTATTCCGATGAACAGAATTGGTATCCAACGGAAAAAAACTCGAAAATTTTCTTTCATTTTTTCTCTATGAAAAATATTAAGTAAAAATTGAATAAGAAAGAACTATTTTTCTACGACTCGTATTTGATGAGTTAAATTGCAACAACTGCATTGACCGCCACTGCTGTGAAAACCAAAGGAAAGCATAAGCGCTACGGGCTTAGTCTCGGTGGAAATTAACAATTCTTTTTCGGTTGCGGCGTCGACATAGTCACCTGTTAACGAAATGTCTTCCCTCTTTTCTCCGGTTAACACGCCATCATTTAAACAACCTAAATTCAAGTAAACGTCTTTATCGTCTTTTTTGATATTAGTTTGGAAATCTTTATCGGCAAATTCCAGTACTTTAAAGTAGGCGATATTTTGCTCTTTGCCAAAAAGGTTTTCTTTTTTTGGTTGCAAATAACCACAAACAATCGTATCAAATTTATCGTCTCCCAACATGCTATATTTTTTGGCTTTGGTAAGCGACATATTTTTGGCGGCGATATTACATTTTTCCAAATTGACCGTAAAAGCGACTTTATCCGTTTCTCCACCAGTTATAGTGCTGGAAGAACCTTTATCGGTTGAAGAAAAATCTGAGATACTATTGTCGTTAGAATTGGAATTAATATTTTCATTGACAGGTAAAACAGCAGGATTATTTGGCGTTGTTTGCTCGATTAGTTTTTTCTCTAAAACATTTTTTTCACTTTGCAAATTGTCCAATTTGGTTTGCAGAAGAACATTTTGTTGGTTGAGATTTGATCCTTGATTGGAAAGCCAGAACCAAACTCCGGCGCCACCAGCAACAGCCGAGATGATAATTGCCAAGAGAACTATAATAAAAGTGCTTTTTGAACCTCGCGGTCTTTGATCAATTTCCTCCTTTTTGATATCTTGTATTAATGAAGAATCAGTTTTAGTTCCCGAATCAAAGTTGATGCCCAAATTATTTTCAGGTTTTTGAGAAGAAGTTGATCCGCCCGGCAGAATATTTTCCAAACCATTTTTTTCTTCTAATTTGGGTGTTGGATTAGCGGGAAAAGGAATCCCTCCTCCTAAAGAAGGTGATCCGGAGCCGGATAAAGATTTATTGTCAAAACCAAAAGGACTTTTAGGCAAAGGATTAAATTGATTGTTTGGCGGATTTTGGCTAACAGGATTATAGCTGGAATTAGTAGAATTAAAAACTCCGGAGCTGTTTGGCTTCTCCGTGGAAGAATTAGTAGGCTTACTTTCAGGAGTAAAATTAATTCGATTTTCCATTTTGTTTTTATTTTAGAATATTATTTACAATTTATTATCCATAATAAGCTTTTTTATTTCTTTGGGCAAGAGGTTAACTTCGGCTAATTGATCTAAGGGTATCTCAACAACTTCGTGACTTCCCCACCCTTTCTCTTTATATTCGGAAAACTCTGGCCCTTGGCCGGTGCCTAGTCGTCCACTGATTTTTTGGCATAAAAAAAAGGTCTCTTTTTGTTTTTCGGCGTAAAGGTCAAGTTCTCTTTCGGCAATTAGTTTACCAACAGCGACTCGAATGCCCAATTCCTCAAAACACTCTCTCTCGAGCGCCTCTTCCCTGCCCTCTCCTTCCTCCACCAAGCCACCGGGAAAAACCCAATATGGCTCTCGGTCGTCTCGCTCTCTGGCCATTAAGATAATTTGGTCTTGGTCGATAATTATCGCCCGCACTCTTTGTTTCATTTTGAAAGCAAGCTAAAAATTAAAATATTTTCTCTATAAAAAATAGCATAAATTTAAAATTTTGGCGTTGACAAATGTTTTCTTTTTTCAGTATAATAGAAGGATAAAAATTAATTTATAATTATGAATTTCTTAAAATTGAAAGTGGCTCTTTGGAAAGAAGGAGAATACTACGTTTCGCAGTGCTTAAATGTTAATGTGGCTAGTTTTGGAAAAACCAAAAAAGAGGCTTTAGCTAATTTGGATGAAGCCCTAGAGCTTTATTTTGAAGATGTAAATGTCGTTAATAGTCCTAACCTAGGTGAAGTCAAGAGCCCTGAATTGGTAAATTTGAACTTCCGTTATGCCTAAACTTTACTCTTCGAAAGAAATCGTAAAAGTTTTGGAGAGAAAGGGTTTTGCCTTCATTTCTCAAAAAGGCAGTCATGTTAAATTTAGGAAATTAGAAAACTATATTTTAACAGTTATCGTGCCAGCTGATAGAAAAGAAATACCCTTTGGGACTTTTAGATCTATTTTAAGACAGGCCAATATTACGATTGAAGAATTCAAGGATATTTTATAGGGCTTCTCTAGCCTTTACAAAATTTATTTATTGAGCTAAAAATAAAGAGTCAAAATGTTTTTAGTGCTAGTCATTCCAGCGCCTGCCTGCCGGTAGGCAGGTAGCTCAGTTTCCGCCAGAGGCGGACAGGGTCCGAGCAGGTGGCTGTTAGTAAAATGTTTTTGTATTATTCATTCCAGCGTAGCTCAGTTGGTAGAGCAGGTGGCTGTTAACCACTTGGTCACAGGTTCGAGTCCTGTCGCTGGAGCACCGTTAAAAAACCGCATAACTGTGCGGTTTTTTTGACTTATAAGGAAGGGCAAGAAGAAGTATATATGAAAATATATTTTGAAAATAATATTTTACTGGTATATATAACAGATTGATAATTTTAATTATTTCTAACATTTGAATGACTGCCGAAATAAAATCGGAAGACTTTCTCCGAGAGAAGATTTCTCCTCATATTAAACGATTAATTGAAGAGGGCAACAACGCAATTGAACTACAATTTAAGAGTCTCTCTAAAAAATTAAAAAAATCCTCTTTTAAGTTCGATCCCCTAGCAGAAGACACTCTCTACTCGCCAGCCAGAGGACTTACTCATAAATTTTCCAATAGGTTGCTTTGGAAAATAAATTTGAATTGCGCTTCATACTGTCAATTCTGCACCAGAAGAAGACAGATAGGTCTAGAAAATAAAATTTTATCTAGAAAAGACATAAAAAAAGGAATTAATTATCTTTATCAACACAAGGAAATTGAAGATGTAATTATTAGCGGAGGAGACCCTTTTTGTACACCTAAGGCCACCGAATTTTTAATCAAAGAAATTGATAAAATTAATTCAGTCAAAGTAATCAGAATCGGAACTAGATTGCCAATTCATTCGCCAGAGTTATTAGCTAGAAAAGAGATTCTTTCGTTAATGAAAATTATAAGTAAAATATCTACAAAAAAACCCATTTTTGTCCTCTTACACGTTGAGCATCCAAGTGAGCTCACTCATATGGCTAAAAACTTCATCCAGAGCATTAAAAAGACTGGGGCTATTGTTCTTTCGCAAACTGTATTTTTAAAAAAAATAAACGATAATGTGGATGTACTTGCTTCGCTTTTCACTGGTTTATATCATTTAGGTGTAATTCCATATTATATCTATAGATGTGATTATGTTAGAGGTTTAGAAAAATTTATTTGCCCTATACGAAAAGAAATGTTAATTATGACCAAGCTCAGAAAAACTCTTTCGGGTATTGCTATTCCGACTTATGTCATCGACGTTGAAGGTAGAGGAAAGATTCCGGTGCCTTTAAATTTTTGGAGGGGGACGAATCTTTCCGAGTGTAACGATTTTGATGGCAAGAAGATTCAGATATAACAACACGAAAAGGAGAGAAACGATGAAAGTGCTAGTTCTTTACAACATCGCAGAAAGACTCGAAAAGGGAATCTTAAGCGATCTTATCTGCGAAAAGGAAATAACCATTATTCTACCTTTGGTAGTTAAACTTTTGACCGATCGGGGTTACCAAGTAGAATATCTTCAGACAGATTTCGATTTATGGGAGAATCTTAAGATAAAGAAAGGCGGAGTAGATATTGTCTTGAACCTCGCAGAAGCTTTTGGTGGAGGAAACACTAACGAAACTGTTATTCCAGCAATGCTTGAGGGACTCGGAATTCCGTTTACAGGATCTTCGGCCCACAATATGCATCTCACTTTAGATAAAGAGAAGACTAAGCTCATTCTTGTGTCGTATGGAATACCTTGTATTGATTACCAACTTTTCAAAACAGGCGCTGAAGATTTAAAAAGAGATCTTTCTTTTCCAATGATAGTAAAGCCTGTCAGGGAGGAAGCAAGTATTGGAATATACTACGATAGCGTTGTGGAAAATGAGCATTCTCTTAGAAAAAAAGTGCTTGATTCAATTTCTAGGTATCATCAACCCGTGATGGTCGAAAAGTTTGTTTTTGGAAGAGAGATTTCTGTTGGAATAATTGGAAATCCTCCTAATTTAAAAGTATTTCCTCCACTAGAGTTCCTTTTTGAGGGGGCAAGGTCTGATCTTGAAAAAATTAGATCTTATGAATACAAATGGGGAGGAAAAAAAGAACAGATGTTTCGCGCAAATCTCCCAGAAGAGACCATAGAGGAGCTTATTGGATTAAGCAAGAAAGCCTTCGAAGCCACAGATTGTCGTGACTATGCCAGAATAGACTACCGTTTAGATCAAAAAGGCAATCCGTTTTTGCTTGAAGTGAATTATAACCCAGGGATTGGACCGAATACTCATGGCTTGAATAACACCTTGACAATGATGGCAAGTTTTGAGGAAATGTCATTCGAAGATTTGATAGAAACAATCATCAAGATTGCTCTTGAGAGATATCAGAAGTAGGACAAAATGGTTTAACTTTGCTATAGGGGTATTATTGAGCATAATAATACCCCTAAATTTTTTTATCCAACTACAATTTCTAATGCCAACCAAAATTATTATTATAGCCAATATTGCTGAATCGTTCGAGAATATCATAAGCGGAATAAAATCGCGTAAACAAAAAAGTGAAAGAATTTTTTTAGAACATAGCCTTTGCGAGAGAACTTTGTTATGGGAAAAAGACAATAAACTAGTTATAACCCCTTTTCCGATTTCAAAGAATTTAATAGCTATTAATAAAAAAGTTCTTAGTCTCAAAAATATTCAAAATTTATTTCCCAAAGAAATTAGTCTAAGCCTTTCAGAGTCAATTTTGAAAGATAACGATTTGATTGATTCTGTATGTCGAATTGTCAAAAAAAATCCTGGAATAAGAATCTCTCCGTATTGTATAACACCGCACTTTTTATCTTTTATAAAATATTTAAAAAATAAAAAACTAAAGTTCACAGTTTTGGAAATGCCTAAAAACCATAAATTCTCTTTAATTTCTCATCTGGATTCCAAGATTGGCTCAAGAAAAGAAATCTCAAAAATAAAAAATATCGCTGTAAATATTCCTATATCTATTTTCTGCAAAGATAAAAATCAGGTATTTGAAGCAGTTCGTCGTTTTTTTTATAAAAAGCAATCGTGTGTTGTTAAAGCCAATTTTGGTGAATCGGGATGGGGTTTAATTTTTGCTGATAGAAACAAAGTCGATGAGATTCAAGAAATAATTGGTTGTGTGGAAATAGCATTTGAAAAAGATTCAATATGGACAAAAAATCTGATTTTGGTCGAAGAAATGATCCCTTCAGGAAAAAATTCTTCGATTAATTCTCCTTCTTTGGAAATATTTATTTCCGAAAAAGGACCTAAAATTACATATTCGTGTAAGCAAATAATAGGTAAAAATGGAGATTTTTTAGGTGTAACGCTTGGTAAAGATCTACTTCCTATTAATTTGGATAGGAGATTGGCAAGGATCGCCCTATCGATAGGAAAAAAATTTTTTCAAATGGGCTATAGAGGTTTTTTTGATATTGACTTTGTTGTTTCTGAAAAAGGTACTCCCTATGTTATCGAGACAAACATGAGAAGGACTGGAGGGACTCATGCTTATGATACCGCTAAACATATTTTTGGAAATAACTGGAATCAAACCGCTTTCGTTCTATCTCGGGATAATTTTCAGTACGGTAAAGAGAAACTATCACCGAAAAAAATATTAGAGAGAATGAAACATGTACTATATCCTATAAGGGATAATCGGGAAGGCGTAATCATATCAATAGTCAATAGATGCAATCCTTCTTTCGGTTTTGTAATTTTAGCGAATAATAAAAATAGGGTGTTATATATTTATAAGCAAATGCAATATTTGTGGGGGTAATTTGTAACAAAAAATTATGAAAAAAATGATAGATATTAAACCTTTTCAAGAAACATTAAACGCTGGGATGTGTGGACCAGCTTCTTTAAAAATCGTTCTCTCCTACTATGGAGTTGAGAAATCAGAAAAAGAATTGGCTAAGCTTTGTGGAACTAAAAAAGATTTGGGAACCGACGACCAAGGAATAAAGGATGTAGCCGAGGTTCTTGGATTTAAGGTGAAAATAAAAAACAATAGCAGTTTCAAAGACATTAAAGACTGGCTAGATAAAAAAGTTCCTCTGATTGTCAATTGGTTTACAAGAGGACGCGATGATTACACCGACGAAGATATTCCCGATGGTCATTATTCCGTTGTTGCGGGATTAGATAGTAAGTACATCTATCTCCAAGATCCAGAAATAGGCAAAATGAGGAAGCTGGAAAGAGATGATTTTATGACTGTTTGGTTTGATTTCACTGGTAAGTATATTAGTCCAAAAGAGTTGATAATCCGCCAAATCATTGCTATTTATCCCCATGTTTAAACGATACCATTTTACTGAAAATGCTCGAATAATCACCTTGAAAGTACCTGGTCCTCAATCGAAAAAACTATTAAGAAAACAGGAGAAATATGAAAGCAAAAACCGCTCCTATCCAAGATTGATACCCATTGCCTTTGATAAGGCCAGGGGAGCTACAGTTACTGATGAAGACGGTAACACTTTTTTAGATTTTTTCTCTGGATGCGGTGTTTTTAATCTTGGCCACAATAATCCAGATATTTTAAAAAAACTTGGGTTTTTTGAGGATAATATTATTCAAGCGGTTGATTTTCCAACCAAAACGAAGATTAATTTCATGGAAAAACTCTTTTCGGTGTTGCCAAAGAAGATGCGAGGAAATTATAAGATAAATTTTGGAGGGCCAACTGGATCCGATGCAGTTGAAGCTGCAATAAAATTAGCAAGGATAAAAACTGGTAAAAATGTCATTCTATCATTTCAAGGTAGTTACCACGGAATGACTACTGGGGCACTTAGTGTCACGAGCAAGCTTTTTCATAGGAATCCTGCCCCGCCTCTAATACCAGGGATACATTTTATGCCTTACTGTAGCCCATACAGGTGTCCCATGGGGACAAATGAAAGCGGAAAGTGTAAATTTGAGTGCATAAATTATTTTCAAAATTCTTTAGAGAATCCCCACTCTGGAATCGACAAACCCGCCGCCCTTATTCTTGAACCGATTCAAGGGGAGGGTGGAACATATATCCCTAAAGATGGTTGGGTGGAGAAAATAGTGAGCATCGCAAGAAAAAATCATATTCTGGTAATATTTGACGAAATACAGACTGGATTTTATAGGACCGGAAAACTCTTTGCTTTTGAACATACTGATGCAATACCTGATATTATTACAATGTCCAAAGGTATAGGCGGAATCGGTTTCCCGCTATCTCTAATTCTATACAAAAAAGAATTGGATATTTGGAAGCCGGGAACCCATATCGGGACTTTTAGAGGTAATCAAATAGCAATGCGGGCAGGAATATTGGCTATAAAGATGGTCAAAGATTTAAAAATCGAAGCTCATGTGAAGAAAATCGGTAAATTAATGAAAGATAAACTCAAAGAGCTTCAAAATGAATTTAATTTTATCGGAGAAGTTAGATCAGAGGGAATGATATTTGGAGTAGAATATGTAAAAAACAGACAGAGCAAAGAACCAAGTGAAGAAATAGCTAAAAAAATACTAAGGCAATGCTACGAAAACGGATTAATAGTAGAATTGGGCGGATATTATAACAATGTAATTAGGTTCTTACCTCCTTTAATTATCACCAGAAGTATGGCTTTAAATGGTCTTGTAATATTCAAAAAAGCCAATGAGAATATTAAAAATAAAATCTCGGCTTAAAATTAGATGCCATAAGTTCAATAAGCAAGTGTAATACTTAGTGGAAAATAGCTATAAATCAAATCCGACGCTGTGGGTAAAGAATATAGTGTAACGAGGGGTGGGGTAAGTTTAAACTGCCTCCATTAAACAAGTTCTAACGTCCCGCCTTCGCCAAGGATACGGACGGGCAAGCGTCCAGCTTCTGGAGCAAATAAAAAAATCTCACTTTTTAGTGAGATTTTTTATATTGACATTTTTTTCATTTGTTTTAATATTCAGGTTGACAGTTGACAGTGTACTGTCAACCTTTTTAATACTAATAACTTTCGATGCCGACTTCTAAAAAATTGCTTGCTTATCTAGAAAGGCAAAAACAAGCTACTGGACATGAACTGGCCGAATACCTTGGTATATCCAGACAAGGGCTGTTTAAACATCTCAATAGACTGATTGGGGAAGACAAGATTACTAAAATCGGTAAGCCACCGAAAGTTTTTTATTTGATTAAAGAAGAAGCCTCAAAGGACAAAATGGTTGAGATAGATCCTGAAACAGAAAAAATAATCAACGAGAGATTTTTGTTTGTTTCTCCCACTGGAGAAAGGGAAGAGGGTTTTGAAGGTTTTATCCATTGGTGTAAAAAAACCAAACAACCGCTTCAAAAAACGGCCAAAGAGTATCTTGAAACTTTGAAAAAATATGATTTTTTTCGAAAGAAAATTCATGGAAATTTGATTGACGGGACTGATAAGATTAAAAAAACTTTCCAGAAATCTTATTTAGACAAGCTTTTCTATGTCGATTTTTATAGTATTGAAAGATTTGGCAAAACAAAGCTTGGCCAGCTTCTTCTCTATGCGAAACAGAGTCAAAATAGAACATTGATGAAAGAATTGGCGAAAGAGGCTAAAATCAAAATTAATTTTATTTTGAAAAAATATCAAATTGATGGAGTTGGCTTCGTTCCTCCAACAGTCAAAAGAGAAATCCAATTTATGCGAGAACTCGAGAAGAATCTTTCTCTTAAACAAAGAAGGATTTCAATAGTCAAAG
The DNA here is from genome assembly GCA_021779255.1 of bacterium. GTDB lineage: Bacteria > Patescibacteriota > Minisyncoccia > CAIUEV01 > CAIUEV01 > JAJYBC01. Next base: position 9,825 of record JAJYBC010000017.1, read on the forward strand.
TGAAAACAGACATTATTGTACCGCAAAAAACACTAAATAAGCTCCCCGACAGAGTTGAAAATGCTAAAAAAACTTTTGTAGTTAACGAAAATAATGATTTTAAAAATATTTTACTTATTGACGATGCAGTTGGTTCCGGAGCCACTTTAAACGAACTAGCTTCTCAGATGAAAGCCAGAAAAATTTGTCGTGGAAAGATTATCGGCCTTTCCATAACTGGAAGTTTTAAAGGCTTTGATGTGATTAGTGAAGTCTAAGTGTAAAAAGTTTTTATCAAACAATTTCTAATGTCGTCCACTAGCTAGAGCCAAAGAATTTCATTTGTGCTTATTATAATGAGCGATGCTATGGAAAAATATCCTCTATTGACTAAATATTAAAATTAGCGTAATTTACTGTCCAATAGGGTTTATTGATTTCAAAAATCCTAAATTTATCAGAAGGAGGGCAAAAATGTCCAGAATAACCTCAGAAGAACACTCAAAAATTGGTGACGGTCAGAATCGTCATTCTTATGACTATTCTGACGGTAGTAGTCGCACTGTTGACGAACGCAGTGATGGTGGTTACACTATAACCGATACCGATTCTCGGGGCAATTCCGTTAGCGGAGATGGAGTTTGCGGTCCATGTGGCGGATACTCCAGAATCAATTCTGACGACTAATCCAAGTTCAATTTGCTAGCGATTCTCGCTAACCTTCATGCCCAGATCAATTTTGATTCTGGGCTTTTTTATTTTTGTTAGTCGCTTGTCTTTTCTTTAACGAAATATTGATTTATGATAGTAGTATAAATTTTACAACTTTACAGCTCATTGTCAAATTTTTAAATTATTTAAACTAAAAAATGGATAAAAAAATCAACCTCATCCTGCTTGTGATAGCGATTATTGTCGGTTTCTGGGCCTTCGGAACTTTCGATAAAAAGGAGCCGGTCAATCAAGAAAAAGAAAAAGTGCAAATGCCTAAAGAGTTGGTTGCTTCTGGTCATCCAGCTTGGCCTCCCATTATGTATCAGCAGGATGATTTAATTGTTGGTGCCGGACCGGAAATTGTCAAAAAAGTTTTTGCCGATCTGGGTATTAATGTTGTTTCTCCCTATGAAGGTCTTTGGGACGTAGTGCAAGAAAAAGCGAAAAGTGGCGAGGTTGATGTACTGGCGGCAGCTTATAAAACAACGGAGCGAGAAGCTTATATGGACTATTCCATTCCCTACACTATCGATCCAATAGTTTTGGTCGTTAAAAAGGGCAAAACTTTTCCTTATAGTAAATGGGAAGATTTAATAGGTAAAAAAGGAGTGGTGACAATTGGAGATAGCTATGGCCAGGAGTTTGATCAATTTGTGAAAGAAAAATTGAGTCCGAAACAAGTTGCGACACCAGAGGAAGCTTTTGCTCTTATCAAAAGCGGAGAGGCGGACTATTTTGTTTATGCTCTTTATTCCGCCGAGAACTATATTTTCCAAAATCAGCTTGCCAATCAAGCGGAAATTATTCCCCAGTATGTAAGTACGGAAAATTTCTATTTGACCATCTCCAAAAAGTCGCCCTTTGTCAATTTAATGCCACAAGTCAATGATCTTCTGGAAAAATACAAAAGCGATGGAACGATTGATCAAATAATTAAAAATAATAAGCAACTTCTTTGGGGAAGTGAGGCAACAAAATAAAGTTTCGAAGATAGAATATAAATTTTTATAGAACGTGTATGAAAAAACAAAAAATAAATATCAAAAAAGTAGTCTACGTTATTCTAGTGATCTTACTGGGGAAAATGCTCGCTTTTATCGCTTTTGAGCTGCTTTCATTGAAACTTGTCAGAAGCCTAGAAGAGCGTGGCTTTGCAGTTATATATAATCATATTCTTGGCCCTATTTATAGCCCTTTACCTGCCGGAATCTATTGGGTTTTTATAATAATTGGAGCTGTCGGAGGATTCTTCTTGGGTCTTTCTTGGTGGAGAATTGTTTACGTCGAGCATCGACACTGGAGTAATTGGTGCAAATGCAATCGTAAAACAAAAGCGCAAAAATAGTCGGGTTTGTTTCTTTGACTTTTTCTATTTGATGTTATACGTTAAAAAACGTAACAGATCCTTACAGAAATTAATCAGAGGAGGCTTTCAATTTGAAAAGAAAAATTAAAGGTTTTCGTGATATTGTCAAACATAGTGATTTGTCTAGGCGAAGATCTCTCTTGGCCAAAAGTGCGGTTATTTCTCTCACGCTTGGACCTCATAGACCAATAAGCGGAAGGAGAGAAGTTCTTCACGATGATTGGCAAAAAACAGCGATAAACCATCTTTACCAGAAAAAAAGTAGCCAAAATGGCAACGGTAACGGTACTAACAACCTTTTTTCTTTAAAAGACAAGAGAAAGATTCAAATATTTATAGAATATTTAGAAGCGGAGATTCTCGAATTAAGAGAATTTGAGGAAGAAGGGATTAGCGTCGCCACTGAAGAGATTAGAAGAAGAGAGGAACAACTAAGCCGTTTTCAAAAATATCTAAAATTAAAAGGCTGATAGCTCTGACAAAACGTCAGAGCTTTTTCTTTCTGTAGCCAAACGCGTTGTTGGTTAGAGTTCTTAATTTGGAGGAGCATTTTTGTCCATTATCCTGTTAATAATATCTTCATCTCGGCAGGAGTAGTTGCTGTCGGGTGAATAGAATTTTTTCTTGGGTCCGTAGCAACCGCCGTTGTTTTTGTCGAGAACACCGAAAAAAGGCATCAAAAAACCCATTTTTTGATTAGTAAAAAAAGTGTACAAATTTTGCAAAGTAAGTGACCTTCTCTGAGGACTTATGCGAGCAAAGATATCTAAATCGTCAAATAAGTAGTCAATTATTATATACGTTTATATTAACTTTGTCTTCTAAAAATGACAGGATTTTTTGGTTAAAATAAAAAAATTTAGACTTGGCCAAACTTTTAATTTAACATTTAAAAGTAGACATTAACTCTCGAATTATACTGGGAGCGCTAATCATCTTATATTTTTATGAAACAAAAATTTGGCTTGCCACTGGTTAATGCGCATACTCATGCGGCTATGGTGGCTTTTCGCGGGATGGCCGAAGATCTTCATTTAGAAGAATGGTTGAATGATTATATCTGGCCGGCAGAAAAACAGAGAGTCTCGTCCGATTTTATTTACGAACAAACAAAAAAGGCTGTTCTGGAAATGCAAAAAAATGGTATCAAAGTTTTTTCGGATATGTATTTTTTTGAAGAAAGAGTGGCTGAAGTTGCCGAAGAGCTTGGTATCCGCGTTGTTTTAGGGGAAGGTCTTCTGGATTTCCCTACTCCGGGAGCCAAAACACCCGCCGAAACTCTGGAAAAAACTGAAAAATTATTGATTAAATATCGAGATAATCCTTTGGTAAAGGTGGCCGTGGCGCCCCACTCAATCTACACAGTGTCCAAGAAAAATTTACTTAAAGCCAACCAATTAGCGGAAAAATATCAGGCCATATTTCATATTCACTTGGCAGAAACCAAAAAAGAATTTGATGAGTGTCTGGCCAAAAATAAATTGACCCCGGTGGCGTATTTGGATAAATTAGGGATCCTAAACGAAAGAGCTATTTTAGCTCATTGTGTTTGGGTTACCGATGACGATATTAAAATTTTAGCTGAGCGAAAAGCCAATGTAGTTCATTGTTCTTTAAGCAATTTAAAATTAGGCTCGGGAGTGGCACCGATTGCTAAAATGCTTGATTCGGGTATAAATGTTTGTCTCGGTACGGACGGAGCGGCCAGTTCTAATCGCTTGGATATTTGGGAAGCGGGAAAATTTGCTGCCCTAATACAAAAAGGAATAAATTTAGACTCCAGTTTCTTGCCGACCAAAGAAATAGTCAAAATGATGACAGTTAATGGCTTAAAGGCACTAGGTTTTAGTGCGATTGATGGTCAAAATATAGCTGAGATGGAAAAAGAAATAGAAAAAAATAATTACAATTTTCTTTACGCGTTAAATACCAGTGAAATTGATTTTTGCTAAAAATTAAGTTAGACTGTCAGCCTAAAATAATTTATTTATAATCTTCAATTATATGCAACGGACACTCATTCAAGAACTGGTCAAAAAAGAAAATAAAGAAGTCTTAATTAAAGGTCGAGTTGTTAATGTAAGAAATTTGGGGAGTGTAGTCTTCCTAATTGTTCAGGATTACACAGGGATTATTCAGTGTGTCTTAGATAAAAAAACAGAAGTTAGAATAGGCGACGTGGTAGACATCTTAGGTGTAGTTAAGAAAGACGATCGTTCTAAATCCGGCTTTGAAATTCAAGGAAAAAAAGTCGGGATTACATCTGCATTATTGGAAGATTTACCCCTAGATTTATCCAAAAACGAACTGGAACTTAATTTGACCACTTTGCTTAATAATCGTTCGCTAACGCTTAGGCACCAAAAAATTCAAGCTATTTTTAAACTTTACGATATCTTGTTAAAAAGTTACGAAACGGTTATGCGTGAAGAAGGTTTTACCGAAATTAAAACTCCCAAACTGTTGGGGGCAGCGACGGAAGGTGGCGCTAATTTTTTTCAAGTGGAATATTTCAACAAAGAAGCTACTCTGGCTCAAAGCCCTCAATTTTACAAGCAAATTATGGTGGGTGTTTTTGAAAGAGTTTTTGAAATTGGCTCTGTTTTTCGAGCGGAACCGCATTTTACCACTCGGCACGTCAATGAATATATCAGTTTGGACGCCGAAATGGGGTTTATCGATAGTTTTGAGGACATCAGCCAAATGTTGAATCGGGTTTTACGAAAAATTTTTCTTTTGATGGAAAAAGAGGCAAAGCCGTATCTGAATCTTTATCAAGCTAATTTAGTTGAAGTACCAGCCGAGATTCCCTCTTTTAAATTATCGGAAATTAAAGAAATAATTGCCAAAAAATACGGTTACGTTGTGCCAGAAGGGGTGGACATTGATCCCAAGGGCGAAAGATTGGCCGGCCAATACGCTAAAGAAAAATTGAATTCGGATTTTGTTTTTATTACTCATTATCCTTGGTCAGACCGGCCCTTCTATTCCCTACCCGATCCTCAGAATACCAAAGAAACGTTGGGTTTCGATTTAATTTTTAAAGGCTTGGAAATTGCGACGGGCGGACAAAGAATCCATGACTATAAACAATTGATGGAAAATATGCAAAAAAAAGGTGTCAAAGCTGACGGTATGGAATTTTACTTGGACACTTTTAAATTTGCTATGCCACCGCACGGTGGTTGGGGTATGGGATCGGAAAGAATTATTCAACAAATTCTTGGTTTGAAAAGTATTAAAGAAGCGGTACTCTTTCCGAGAGATGTCAAAAGGCTAGCTCCCTAGTCAGCCAATATCCTGTTGATAACATCTTCATCTCGGCAGGAGTAGTTGTTGTCGGGTGAATAAAATTTCTTTTTAGGACCATAACAGCCACCATTATTTTTGTCGAGTACACCGAAAAAAGGCATTAAAAAACCCATTTTTTGATTGGTAAAAAAAGTGTACAAATTTTGCAAAGTGAGCGCTCTTTTCTGGGGACTCATGCGAGCAAAAACATCTAGATCATCAGCAATTATACCTGTCCAATCAAGATGTAGAAAAATATTTTTAGCTTTGGAAGCGTAAGTTTTATTCCAGAGAAGCGCCCAACAACTTTGTTTACGAGAAAGACAAGCTCCTCGTTCTATGTTCCCGTTGGCATCAATACCAACTCCTCCTTCAATGTAGTCGAAAAGTTGCAAATATTTGGTATCGGTGATAGCTCCGGTTTGAGCGCCAACAATAATATCCACTCCTTTCTGGTTGGCGTAAGAACGAAGATCCTGAACAATTCCATAGGCGTAATCTTTATTTGAACCCTCTTGCCAATAAATTTGTCCGAAAGTGAAACTTTGCACCCCCAGATCAATAGCTCGACGAGTAATTTGTTTTAAATAGTCGCGATATTCCGGACTGGAAAAAGCCGGTTGACAGGTGTGCTCCCCCCAGATATTATCACTTCCCTTCCGACACATTTTGCTGAAATCAAAATTGCGTTTTTTTTCTTCATTGTAATAATTAGCTTTCGTGTCAAGAGCTTCGGCAATAAACATACCATAGACAATGTCCGGTTTGCTAATTTGGTTCATAACTACTTGGATTTTATCAAAATTAGGCGGTTTAAGCCAAGTTTCAATAGCGCGATGAAGATAATAGCATTTAGAGCGATTGATCAGATCAACAAAACGAAAATTTTCCGGATTATATTCGGTAAGCAATCCATCGGCGACACAACCTTGAGTTTTAGCCCGATCCATAGACACCGGCGGTGGCGGTGGTTTTACGGGTTCGGTTAGTGATGCATTATCATTTTTATTATTTTGGGGGTCCACGATGTTTTGCTCAGTGGTTGTCGGAATATTTCCTTCAACGGAAATTTCGGCCGGAGTATTTTCGGTTGGAAAACTGGAAGGAAGCTGGTCGATCTTTTTTTTCGATTGAAACCAAAAATAACCGATTGCAGACAAAATTATCAGCAAAAAAATAAAAACCAAGCTAAAAATAACCAAGCGTTTTTTCATAAAGCGGGGATTAAGCTAAAGGCTATTTATTATATACGTTTATATTATCTTTGTCTTTAAAATGATAAAATTAAAAAATCCCAGACAGCTTTTGCTTACCGGGCTTTTAAAGTTTACTCCTCAATTTGTGTAAATTCAAGAACTAAAAATTTATATGAAGGTACGCTTAAAAAGATTATTCTTTTAAAAGTTTTTCTCCGTATTTCTCAATAAAATATCTAACAGGGTAAACAATGTCTTTTTTTAAAGCCTCTTCTAGAAAAAGCCAGATGGGTCTTATACCCTCGTTGTTTATTTTAATTTCTCCAATATTTTCTAAATTAGTAACGTAGAGATGCCATTTATGATTATCTGCTCCCCGACGACATTTATCACCAATAACATCTTCTTCTGAAAACAATTTAAAATTATTGGCTAAGATACCGGTTTCTTCTTGTAATTCTCTTTTTGCGGCCATTTCTGGGTTTTCACCCACATCTAAATGCCCTGCAGGAATAGCAAATGCGAAAGGATAAATAATCCGCTCGAAGAAAAGAGCTTTTTTTTCTTTGTTGAAAACGAAAACGCCTACACTTTCGTGCCAATATTCTTTGGTTCTTTTATCTACCCACCAAACGGTCTTGGGATCAATAACAATGAGTCTGGGGGTTTTATTACCACACCGTTCACATAAATAAAATGTTTTTTCTTCCTCAAAGATGCGGTTTATATTCTCGGAATGACATTTTGGACAGTATTGGTGATATTTATTGTCAGTTGGTAAAGGAAAGCTTATTTTCATACTCTTAAAGCTTAGATATTATTTGCATTTTTATTTAACATACGATATAGTACTTTGTCAAAGGGAAGAGAAACTTTGATAAGTACTTAAACATTTTAGAAAGGGAGATACGCAATGTACGTCTTTCATGATTATTGCAGGGAGTGGCAAGGTTACAAGCCGTGCATTAAACAGAAAAATGGCGCTACCTTTAGTTGTAATGGTTGTAAATTCTATAAACCCCTACAAAAAAATATTCTTTTGGTTGAAGCTGGCGGACTTGTGCGCCATGCTTTTCAGGAAATGCAAGTGGATGTTTAAATCTAAATGTTTTACAGTGTATGAAGGGAATAAGCGTGCAAAGGGTTTTCCATTGTCTTGATAAAGAGTCAACTAAATTTAAAATGTGATCCGAGCCTCAGTTTACTAACTATGTTTCTGAGGCTTTTTTATTTTTGCAAAATTTTCTAATTCTAATTATAAACGCCATTTTTTAAACTTTAATTACCCTTTAATGTTTAATAGGTGTGTATCTAAATTTATGCATATTTTTAAAATTAAAAAATCCCAGACAAAATTGTCAGAGCTTTTTATTTTTATTAAGCTGAAATAAGTTAATAATCCGGTTAGGGTAGTAAAACAAACGAAATCAAATGCAAAAAAAATTGGCTCCAAATAAAAATTTAGTTAGCTTGCTCGGTCAGTATAAATTGCCGGTTATTGTGTTAGTGGCCCTTACCGTTATTGCCAATGGACTGAGTATTTCCGTTCCAAAAATTGTTGCGGTGGCCATCGATACCTACACAAATGGTAATTTTTCTCTTGAGCGTCTTAGCGTCGAATTTTTGATTATCGCTTCTTTAATTTTTGTGTTTACTTACCTGCAAAATATTGCGCAGGTGTATATTTCGGAAAAAGTAGCTCGAGATATTCGTAACAATTTAGTGGCTAAAATATCGGTGCAGTCGTATTCTTACATCGAAGAAATTACGCCCGCTAAACTTTTAACCAATCTGACTTCGGATGTTGATGCGGTTAAAATGTTTGTTTCAATGGCTGTTTCGTCTATTATTTCTTCCGTTTTTTTAATTGTGGGTGTTTCAATTTTGCTTCTTGTTACCGATTGGAAATTGGCGTTGGTCGTTCTTTCAATTACACCGATTATGGGAACGGTTTTCTTTTTTATTTTTCGAAAAATTCGGAAACTCTTTAAAAGAGCTCAAGAAGCCATTGATTGGCTTAACAGAGTAATCAGTGAAAGTATTTTAGGTTCGTCTCTTATTCA
>JAJYBC010000049.1 GCA_021779255.1 bacterium
CTTCTTTGTTTAATTCTTGCCGGAATTATTTTAGGCTTTCTTTTCTTTAATTTTCCACCCGCCAAAGTTTATCTGGGATCAGCGGGCGTTTGGATTATTGGCTTCGTTATCGCCGTCATTTCTCTTTACTCGGGAGGTAAAATAGCGACCGTGGCTCTGATTTTCGGTTTTCCCCTCATTAATTTTATTTTGGTTTCCTTTGAAAGAATTACTCGGGGTCAATACCCGACTATTGGTGGCGATAGGCTCCATCTACACGAAAAATTAATTGACCGTGGCTTAAAGCCACAGCAAGTTACTCTTATAATCAGCTGCTTTTCTCTTCTTTTTGGCGTCGGGGCTCTTACTTTTCAAACGAAGGGTAAATTTTTTCTAACTTTTTTTTTAGTTCTACTTTTTCTTCTTTTTTATCTGTCATTAAACAAGTCAAAGCCACCAGAAAAAAAATAAAAAGACCTTGCGGCAACGTCAATAAATAATGATCAAAAAGACCGATCAGTAAATAAGCACTGAGTAATTCGCCCCAGATTAAAAAAGGCCCTTTAATTTTTTGCCATTTTTGACCAACCTGCCATAAAAATATCAAGAAAACTAGCAAACCGATTAACCCTAAATCTGCCAAGACCAATAAAAAAATGTTATGAACGGGTTGATATTCCCAAAGATAGAAAGAATAATTGGAAAAGGCTGGTAACTCGATAGTTCCCGTCATCCAACCTCGACCCAGAATAGGAGCCGAGGAAAAACGTTTCAGAGCCGCTTTGGCCAGTTCGAAACGTAAACGCGATGATTCATCACGACCCAAAAAAACACTTTCTATTGATGATTGTCTGATTGCTAATAATAGACCAAAAAATAACATCGCGCTGAGGATTACTGTTTTGAAAATTTTCGAAAAATTATTTGTTTTATTTAGTTTTTGAAAGAATGTACCATTTTTAAAAGCCTCAAAAACCAAAATCACTCCTAAACCCAGCCAAGCTGAACGAGAAAAAGTTAGCGCTAGACCGACTAACTGCGTAAAAATTAACCAGAAATAAAAATTCTTTTTAGGTCGCTGGTCGTAAAAATAAAGAAATCCAGTCGCCACCAAAGTTAACAATAAAAAACCACCAAGAACATTGGGATGAGGCAAAGTTCCAAAGGCTCTAAGCCATTTTTCACCCCCGATTATTATTCTTGGCAGACCGACAACGTTAGTCTCCAAATGGCTCTCTCCCAAAAAATAAAAGCCCAACGACGCCCGTTTAAAAAATTGTCCAACAGCTATCAAACTTTCTACTATTCCTAATCCAATAAGGACTTGATAGAAAAAAAATTTTAATTTTTGACTTCTTTGCAGAAAAAAAATAACTCCGATTAAAGCCCAAATTGTCAAAAAAATTCTCGCTCCTTCAAAAAAACTAATGGCCGGAGAACCGCTCCAAAGAGCCGATAAAGGCCACAAAATTGAAAATAATAACAAAAAATGCAAAAAAATTTTGTTTTCTTTCATAAAAATTTTTAGTGCCAAATACAAATTTTTATGCCAGAATACAGTCAGACCAAAAATAAACAGCAATATTAGAGTCGTGACGTCCGATAAGTAAAAATTAAAAAGCGAAAAACTATTAACCACTTTTATCTGCCGATAAAAATCGAGTTGATACGGAAAGTCAAAAGCAAAGCTAAACAACCAGAAAAAAATTAGTCCCCGCAATAATTTGAATTTTTGAAATTTGAAGTTTAAACTCAATTTAAAGAATTAAATCTTAGTTTATGGAAAGACTGAAGTCACCGATTTTATTTATCACGCGCACTTACCCGCCCGTTATTGGCGGAATGGAAACACTCAGTTATAATCTGACTCAAACTATTTCCCATCTCACGCCAACTTTTCTAATTAGAAATCCCTATGGGAGAAAAGCTTTACCTTTTTTTATTCCTTGGGCGACTCTTAAAGCTATTATACTCATAATTTTCCGAAAAATTAAAATCGTCCATCTTTCGGATGGAGTTTTAGCTCCAATTGGCGTTGTTATCCAATTCTTTTTTCCCCAAGTCCGCGTCGTATCTAATATTCACGGTTTGGATCTGGCTTACGCCGAGCAACTGAAACTTTATCATTACACTAATCTTTGGGCTATTCGTCGGTTAGACAAAATCCTAGCTGTGAGCCGGGAAGTGGAAAATATTTGCTTAGAGTACGGTATCGATCAACAAAAAATTGTCGTTATCCCTAACGGAACTGATGCCAAGCGCTATTTTGATCCGGCAATCAAAAAACAAAAAATAGCTACGTGGCAAAAATTTTTTCCGCAAATTGCAAAAAAAGTCAAGCTGAACGACAGCTTTATTCTTCTCTCTTTAGGACGGATTGTTAAACGAAAAGGACTCTTTTGGTTTGTTAAAGAAGTTATGCCTTATTTACCCGACAAAATTATTCTGGTTATCGCCGGATCTGGTCCGGACGAACGGAAAGTCAGAGAAGCTGTTAAATATAACAAACTCGATAACCGAATTTTTTTTCTCGGCTTTGTAAATGAAGAAGAAAAAAAGATTTTACTCAATACAACCGACGCTTTGATTATGCCTAATTTAAAAATTAAAGGCGATAGAGAAGGCTTCGGTATTACCGCCATCGAAGCCGGCAGCTGTGGCTTAATCCCTATTGTTTCTGAACTGGAGGGACTCAAAGACGCCGTTCAAAATGAAAAGAACGGACTGAGCTTGCCCTCGACCGATAAACAAGCTTTTATTGAAACAATTAAAAAACTAGCGGATAATTCAGATTACTGCGAGAAATTGAGCCAAAAAACACGTCGATTTGTATCAGAAAATTTCGATTGGTCAATTATTGGAGAAAAATATATGACAGAATTTAGAAAACTGGAAAAATAATCTAAATTAAATTAAACGTTTACTATTACCTCTAGATAATCATCATTTATGCTAATTTTTTCTTCGCTTTACGGCTATATATTTCTCATCTCCGCCTTCTTCTTCACTACCCTCCTACCGGGTTATTTTTTAACTCGTTTGCTTTTGCCGCCTAATTTTTTAGCTAGAATCAGTCTTCATTTTGGCCAAAATATCCATTTTTTTCTTCGTCGCTATTTTTATTATCTTTTCGCCCCCGCCCTTGGTCTGATTCTTCTGGATTTTGTTATTTTAACTCTTGATAGAATTCATATTACCCTAGGATTTTGGCCTCTTTTATGGACTTTTCTCTTTCTCAATTTGTCACTCGGACTATTAAATTATTTTTTTAACTCAAAAAACTCAGATAAATCATTATCGACCGAAAAATCGTCTAGGAAATTCTATCTCCTCCTCAATGGCCAAAAAATATTTCTTCTATTTTTTTTAATTCTTTGGCTGGCTAGTCTCACGATCAGAGTAATTTTTTACTTACCTGATTCCCTCCCTCAAGATACCGATTTAGGTCATCATATGTATTTTTCTCAATTAATTTCCCAAAAAGAAAAATTGCCTGTTTATAACACCTCGGAAGTTATTGTGGGCGAACATCTAATCTTCGCCACTCTCAGCAAATTAAGCGGAGTTACCTTGTTATCCTCTCTGGCCTTGATAATTTTAGCTTTTTACAATTTAATGGCCATTCTTAGTCTTTCGTTAGTTGCGCTTCTTATCACCAATCGAAAAAGAGTGGCTCTTTTGACTCTTTTTTTCTCTGGGATTTATTTGGCCGTTGACCCTCCTCAAGCCAAATTCGCTAAAGGTGGCGTGATTGGCAATACTTTTGGCAACTTGTTTACCATTTTAATCATTCTAATAATCTTAATTTTCTTTCGTTATTTTATCTATTATCTAAAAAACAAAACGCTCTCGAGCAATAAACTAAATTTTTCTCTTCTCTCGGGACTTTTTTCCTTGTTTTCCGTTCTCCTTGTTGGTTCGTTTTATACCCATCACCTCACGACTTTGCTAATTTTATTTTCTCTGCTTTTTGCTTTCCTCTTTTTCTTTCTTTTTCCACTTTTTCTTTCGACCGACCGAGCTATCAAAAAAATAAAAGAAACTTCAATTGTTATCGGTAAAATTTTAATTTCACCTCGATTTTTAATAACTCTCTTTATCTTGGCTTTAATTCCTCTTTTTATTTATCTGCCTTTTTATTTGGAAGATAAGGCAGTTTCTACTGTTATCGGCACTCCTATTAAAGACACTCGTATTGGTGTCGCTTTGTCAAATGCTCCCGGCAAATTAGGTTTAGGTAGATTAATTCTAGCCATAATTGGCATCACTCTCTCTTTCTTCTATTTGTTTCGTCAAATTATTCGTCGCAAACGGTTAAGAAATAATACTAATCTGATTTTGTGGTTTTTAATTTTTGTAAGTTGGTTTTTTCCGCTTTTTGTTCTTTCTTTTTATCCCCAGTTTTTTTACATCGATTTACCCAGCCAGCGAATTATCAATTAT
>JAJYBC010000018.1 GCA_021779255.1 bacterium
CAAAAAATTGCCGAAGCGGAACAAGAAATTAAAAACACTGAAAATTATCGCGATGACGCTCTCAATTATTACAATGAAGATAAATCGTACACACGAAAACTAACTTTAACCACAGCAGAAAATAATCTAAAAACAGCCAAAGAAAATAAAAAATCTATTGAGGAACAAGCTAACCTTTCAGAAACTTCTGCTGAAAATTCTTGGAAAACAGCCGCGGCTAAATTAAAATCTTCTGAATCAAAATTCGCTCAAGAATCCTTGGATGCAGTAGTGGCTAACGCTCGTCTTGCTTATGAACAGTCGGAGTTAAACCTAGCTAAAGCCACACTTAAAGCGCCTATCAATGGTACTATCACGGAAATAACCAACAAAAAAGGCGAGGTTCTGGGCTCCGGTACAATTAAAGAGTCTTTTGCTAAAATGATTTCCAATGATCTTTTGATTGAAGCTCGAGTTCCTGAATCGGATATTTTAAAACTCAAGGAGAGTATGAAAGCTAATTTTGCTCTTGATGCCCTTTCAGAAGACGAAAAATTTGGAGCTGAAATAATCGAAATTAGTCCAGCCGGAACTGCCAACCAAGATGTTATTTCTTATACCGTTAAATTTCGTGCCGACAAAGTAGATCCCCGTTTCAAAGCAGGTATGACTGCTAATCTTGATATTCGCACTGCTGAAAAGAATGGTGTTCTGCGCATTCCCTTGCGCGCTATTAAGAACGAGGGGGAACAAAAATACGTTGAGATTCTAAAAGAGAATAACCAGCCAGAAAAAGTTGAAATTACCACTGGCTTGGAAGGCGACGAGGGTATGGTCGAAATTAAATCCGGCTTAACCGAGGGAGAGAAAGTAGTAGTAGGAGTGAAAACCCCATAAATACAAATTTTATATTTACTATGTCTTCTCTTATTAAAGTCACCGAACTTTCCAAAACTTACGAGAGCGAAGGTGTGCAAACTCGCGCCGTTTGTAATGTTTCCTTTGAAATAAAAAAAGGAGAGTTTGTCTCAATTATGGGTCCTAGCGGTTCCGGCAAATCAACTTTAATGCATATTTTGGGATTGCTCGACCGACCGAGCACGGGCAAATATCTTCTGGAAGGACAAAATACTTCTTATTTATCAGACAATGAGTTAGCTCGTTTACGCAATAAAAAAATTGGTTTTATTTTCCAAGCTTTTAATTTATTGCCTCGTACCACCGTTTACGAGAACGTGGAATTGCCTTTAATCTATGATAGAGAGTCGGATAAAAATAACCAACTAAAAGTCTTGCAGGCTTTGCGTTCAGTCGGCATCGAACATCGCAAAGATTATTTAAGTAATCAAATTTCTGGTGGCGAGAAACAACGCGTAGCCATTGCCAGAGCCTTGGTTAATAATCCCGAAGTTATCTTTGCCGATGAACCAACAGGAAATCTCGATTCCAAATCTGGTCTTCAAGTTATGGAAATTTTAGAAAAACTCAATGAAGAAGGCCACACGATCATTTTAGTCACTCACGAAACTATTACGGCCAGTTACGCCAAAAGGATTATCAAAATTCTGGATGGTCAGATTGTTTCCGACAAGGAAGTGTCAGAAAAGAGGAGACTAATTGCAGAAAGTAAAAAAAGGATAAAATAGCAAACAGAACTTTCAATCAATTTTTATTGGTTGAAAGTTGAAAATTAGAAATTGAAAATTTTTTTCATGCGTATTTTTCTCGACCCCATCAAAATATCATACCACAATTTACGTTCTTCCAAATTTCGTTCCTTTCTGACGATGTTAGGAATTATCATTGGTGTCGCTTCCGTTATCGTTGTTATGTCTATCGGTTCCAGCGCTCAAAAATTGATTTTGGGGCAAGTTAAAGGTATCGGTTCTAATTTAATTGGCGTTCTTCCGGGAGCTTCCGAGGAAAACGGTCCGCCCGTTACGGCCATGGGAGCCACTATTACCTCTCTCAAATATTCCGATTTAAAAGCTCTTTTGTTCAAAAAAAATGCTCCCGATATTCAGGACGCTACTGCTTACGTCACCGGTACCGCTCTGGTTAAAAGTAAAAGCGAGTCTAATCAAATAAACTACCAAGGTGTTACCGCCAGCCTTAGTAAAGTTGAGAATATTGAAATCGATCAAGGTCGTTTTTTGGTCAAGCAAGAAAACACTAATTTGGCTCGAGTGGCTGTTTTAGGTTCCACTGTTGCCAAAGACCTTTTTCCCAACGAAAACCCTGTCGGAAAGAATATTCAAATTAAAGATTTAAGCTTTAAAATTGTTGGCATTCTAAAAAAACGAGGTTCTTCCGGTTTTTCCAGCTCGGATGATAATCTTTATCTACCCCTTCTTACCGCCCAAAAACTACTTTTAAATATTGATTACCTGAACTTTATTCGCGTCAAAGTTGGATCTGAAGATAGTATCAACCAAACTATTGACGATATTAAAAAAACTTTACGAGAAGAACATAACATCAGAAATCCGATCAACGACGATTTTTCTGTCCGAAGCGCCGCCCAGGCTCTAAGTGTTTTATCCAACGTTACCAATGTTTTGAAATATTTTCTTACGTCCATTGCAGCCATTTCTCTCCTTGTGGGAGGAGTCGGCATTATGAATATTATGCTGGTTTCCGTTAAACAAAGAATTTGGGAAATAGGTTTACGCAAGGCTTTAGGCGCTACTGACCAAAATATTATTTTGCAATTTTTGATCGAATCAATTTTTGTCACTTTCACTGGTGGCTTGATTGGTATTGTTTTGGGGGCTACCGTTGCCTTTCTTTCAGCTTATATTATTCGCCATTTGGGCTATGATTGGGAATTTTCTCTTTCTTGGCAATCTATTTCGCTAGCTTCCGGTATTGCTATTTTTATCGGTCTTATTTTTGGCCTTTATCCGGCCAAAAAAGCCGGCAAAATTTCTCCAATGGAAGCTTTGCGCTATGAATAACTTTACTTTTACAATCGGTTTTTCTGCTGTACAATATAAACATGAAAATTGAAAATTTTATTCAAAAAAGAAAACATCTGATTTGGTATGCAAAAAGCCATCAGCGATTAAGTCAAGGCTCTGTTTTGGAGGCTTGTTTGAATTATGGCGACTGGAACGATTTTAAAACTCTTCTAAAGATTTTGGGTCCAAAAAAAATGGCCTCTCTTTTTCAAAAGAAACTAGCTCAAAAGAGATCTAATTTTAGCCAAAAAACAGCTAACTATTTTAAATTTTATTTCTCCAAACATGCATAAAGAAGTTTTAACTACAGAACAAAAAAAAATATTACCTTTATTGGAAAAATTTTTCGAGAATCACTGGCTTACTTTGAAGATATTGATTACTCGGAAAAAATTATTTTTTACCGAAATTCAAAGTCAGTGACCGGAAGATAAAATCAGCCCTTGTCTCTTGGGCTATTAGCTAAGGAATAATAAAAGGATATGCACCAAATTAAAAAAGAAGAAGACGTCAGTCCTAAAACCGTAGGGGAATAGAAAAATTAAAAATAAAATAAATTATAAAATATCAAGCCATGCCACAAGTTATTACTCTGGGTTCCGCCACTTCCGATATTTTTGTCCTAACTAGCGAAACTCGTATTTTGCCGGGTGTTAGCGCTACTTGCGAAAAACTAGTGGCTTTTGAGCTTGGCGCTAAAATACCTGTTGGTCGAATTCAATCCGGTATTGGCGGCGCAGCTGCCAACGTTGCCATCGGACTTTGCCGTCTTGGAATCGAAGTAAAACCTTGTGTTGCTCTCGGCGCTGATGAAATCGGTGAATCAATTGAACGAACATTTCAAAAAGAAAAAATTAGTACCGATCTCTGTCATTTTGTCAACGGGAAGGGAAGTGACCAGTCTGTTATTCTGGTTGAACCTCTCAAGCGAGACCGAACTGTTTTTTACAGTCGAGAGGCGGGCGATCGTTTGCGTCTTAATAAAATTTCCCAGTGGAAAACCGAGTGGCTTTTTATTTCTTCTCTCGCCGGTGACTGGAAAGGGAAATTAAGTCAAATTTTAAAATTGCGTAAAGATAAGGGCGTTAAAATTGCTTGGAATCCCGGTCAAGCACAAATTCAAGCTGGGGTAAAATTTTTAGCTCCTCTTTTACGAGAAACTTCACTTCTCTTTCTTAACTGGGACGAAGCTCTAGATTTAGCTTTAAGCGACCCTATTTTCCGAGAGAAATACGCTCGTCGCAAACCACCTCAAAAAGCTCTTTTGCGTTTTTTGCGTGAAACAGGCGCACAAGTTTCCATAGTAACCCTTGGTCGTCAAGGCTCATTAGCCGTTGACGAAAGTGGCTTTTATGAAGCCCCTTCTCTTATGACTAAACCTGTAGAGCTAACCGGAGCCGGCGACGCTTATGCCAGCGGATTTTTAGCTTCTTGGGTTAAAGATCTGGGAAACGTTTCTCGGGCAATGAGTTGGGGCGTTGCTAATGCCGGTTCCGTCGTTCTCTATTTCGGCGCGCAAAAGGGTTTGCTAACGGAGAAAAAAATCGAGAAAAAATTTAATGAGATTTTGGCAGACTAAAATTAGAAATTAGATAATTAGAAATTGATCTTCTACTATGCTTTTTCGTTTTTTTTTCCTTGCTTTTCGTTTGGTTTTTAAAAGTCTTTCGGCTAATTTAGGTCGCACATTGCTAACTTTAGTTGGTATTGTTATTGGTATCACTTCGGTTATTATCATTTCGGCCAGTGGACAAGGTCTGAAAAGCTTCGTTTTAGCCCAAATTCAATCTTTTGGCTCTGACTATATTCAAGTTGAGACCAAAGTTCCCAGTCCAAAACGCTTTTCTGGGCACATTCAATCTATGACTATTCAAATCACCACTCTTAAAATCAAGGACGCTGAAGCTGTTGCTAAAATCCCCAATGTTGCTGATTTTTATGGTGGCTCGATCGGACAAGCTTTAGTTAACTATCGCGATATTAATAAAAAAATTCTCTTAATTGGCGCCAGCGCTCATGCTCCCAACGTTGATCCCGGATTAAAAATAGCCGAAGGCAGTTTTTATAGCGATTCCGATGATAAAAGCTTGGCTCAGATAGCCGTCATTGGCCCCGAAGTTAAAGAAACTCTTTTTGGCCAAAGTCAAGCTGTCGGTCAAGAAATTAAAATCAAAGGACAAAATTACCGAGTGGCGGGAGTTTTAGAAAAAAGAGGTTCAGTCTCCTTTTTTAATTTTGATTCCGTCATCTATATCCCTGTTCGTACTCTTCAAAAAAAGATTATGGGGACCGATCACATTTCTTTTTTTACTGCCAAAGTTAAAGATATGAATTTTTTAGACACTACGATTGCCGATATTACAGATTTAATGAGAAAAAGACATAACATTTCCGACCCCGAAAAAGATGACTTCATCGTTTCTTCCGCCAAAGAAGCCCAGGATATTATCGCTAGCGTTTTTAGCTCGTTAAATATTCTCCTCTTGGCGTTAACCTCCATCTCGCTTGTTGTTGGTGGAGTGGGAATTATGAATGTTATGTACGTAGCCGTCGTTGAAAGAACCTACGAAATCGGTCTGCGCAAAGCCGTTGGGGCCACATCTTTTCAAATTCTTTCTCAGTTTTTAATAGAAGCAATTATAATATCCCTCTTGGGTGGAACAGGGGGAATTATTTTAGGTTTTCTTATTTCCCAACTTTCTTCCTTGGTTTTCGCTTATCTTGGATACGATTTGGTTTTTACCATTACTTTCCAATCAATTTTATTAGCCGTTAGTTTCTCTAGTCTCACCGGTATAATTTTCGGCTTTTATCCGGCTTATAAAGCTTCTAAACTCATTCCTATCGAAGCTATTGGCCGAAAATAGCCACGAATTTGAATTTTTTATATTTTAAATGTAAAATATAATTTGTATTGACAAATTATGCAGTTATAGACGCTTCTCACAGAGAATAACAAATATTCGAAGATATAAACACTTCTATGAATAAAAAGACCACTCTCGCCCCTATTTTTATCGGTTCTGCTTGGCCTTATGCCAACGGCTCTTTGCATTTGGGTCACGTAGCCGGCCTAATTGGAGCTGATTTTTTAGCTCGTTACTATCGAAATAAAGGCAACTCTGTTCTTTTTGTTTCGGGCAGCGATTGTCATGGAACTCCGATCGAAGTCCGCGCCGAACAAGAAAAAACCACTCCCCAAAAAATCGCTTCAAAATATCATCGCGAATTTCGCCACAATTTAATTGATCAACTCGGTTTTTCTTATGACCTATTTACTAAAACAACCACTTCTTTCCACGCCAAAAAAGTTCAGACGCTTTTTCTTGATCTTTATAAGAAGGGTTATATTTATAAAAAGACCCAAAGTTTACCTTTTTGTGAGAAATGTCAACGTTTTTTACCTGATAGATATATAGAAGGGGAATGTCCCGTCTGTCATTTCAAAGATGCTCGCGGCGATCAATGTGATGAATGTGGCGTTATTTTGGATGCCAGAGATCTTATCGATCCTCGTTGCAAAAATTGTGGCTCGAAACCTATTTGGAAAGATTCTGTCCATTTTTTCTTAAAATTATCTTCCTTCCAAAAAGAAATTATCGATTGGGTGAAAAGTAGCACGAAATGGAGAATCAACGCCAAAAATTTTACTTTGGGTTTTTTAAAAAAGGAATTACTTGATCGAGCAATTACTCGCGACTCGGAGTGGGGAATACCTATACCTCTTAAAGGCTACGAGGGTAAGACAATTTATGTCTGGTTCGAAGCAGTTTGCGGCTATCTAACTGCCAGTATGGCCGCTTGTACTCATAGTAAGAACAGGTCGCAACCCATCCTTACACCCGATTGGCAAAAATTTTGGCAATCCGACAAATGTCTTCATTACTACGTTCACGGCAAAGATAATATTCCTTTTCATACTATTGTTTGGCCGGCTATCTTAATGGGACTGGAAAAGTTAAATTTACCTGATATTATTGTCTCTTCCGAATATCTTACTTTTGAAGGCCGGCAGTTTTCCAAGTCTCGCCATTGGGGGGTTTGGCTGCCCGATTTTTTAGATAAACACAACGCTGACACTCTTCGCTACTATTTAGGAATTAACGGTCCAGAAAATTCCGACACTGATTTTTCTTGGAAAGAATATCAAGTAAAAACTAATTCCGAGCTCATTGGAAAGTTTGGTAATTTTATAAATCGCACTCTCAATTTTTTGAATAAAAATTTTGAAAGTACTGTCCCAGACTTAATATCTCCGGATAAATTCGATAAAAAAGTTTTGGATAATTGCGATAAACTTTTTAAAAAAGTAGGTGAAAAAATTGAAAGCACAAAATTTCAGTCGGCTCTTAAAGAAATTATCAAATTTTCCGAAGACTGCAATCGTTATATCGATCAAAAAGAACCTTGGAAAACCATTAAGACTAATAAATTATTAGCTGGTAATACGCTTTATGTCTGTGTTCAAGCCGTTTCCGCCTTACAATTACTCTCTTCACCTTTTTTGCCTTTTTCAGCCGAAAAAATTCGTCGCCAATTAAATATTCCCTCTAAACAACAGTGGGAGTTGCAATTTATTCTTAGTGGACATAAGATAAATAAAGCTCAGCCTATTTTTGAAAGAGTGGATCTATAGGTGAAGCGTAAGGGCGAATAATTATTTCCCCCCTTACGCACATTTCATAAAATTTGACAAAAAAATTTTTTTTGATTAAGTTTAGTTTATCTGATGTCTAATCGTTTCGACTAATTTCAATCTAATAATCGGGTTCTCAGCCTAAACCGATAATTTTTGTTTTTGTGTTGCTTTGTTGTATTTTTATCTTGTTTTTTATCGTTTAGTATCGCTTATTTGTATTGTTTATATGCCAAATCACTCTCATAACTAAACTAATTTAAACAACTTAATTAACCTCGATTGAGCGGAATCGGGGCAGGTAGTTGTTGTCCAAATTATGCCAACTGAAAAAACCTTGAAATCCAAACTGGGCCTTAAAGAAAAGTTTTCCTCCAAATCCAGTCTTTCCCGTCGTAAACTTTTTCAAGACTTGGGCCCCTTAGTTTCTTTACCGAACCTAATTGAAGCCCAAGTTAAATCTTACAACTGGTTCTTCGAAAAAGGTTTAAGAGAGCTATTAGAAGAAGTTTCCCCTGTTGAAGATTACACAAAAAAAAGTTTTTCCATCAAGTTTCTTGATTTTAAAAAGGAAGATCCTAAGATGGACGAACAGACAGCCAAGTATAAAAACGCCTCTTTTGAATATCCGATCAAAATTTCCGTTCAACTACTAATCAAAGAAACGGGCGAAATTCGTGATCAAGAGATTTATCTCACTGATGTTCCCGCTATGACCCCCCGAGGAACTTTCATTATTAATGGTGTCGAAAGAGTGGTTGTCAACCAATTAATGCGTTCTCCCGGTGTCTTTTTTAATATGAATTCTCAAAAAGGACGCGATCTTTTTGGCGCTAAAGTTATCCCCGGTCGCGGGGCGTGGTTGGAATTTGAAACTGATTTTAACGATGTAATAAGTGTTAAAATTGACCGAAAGCGTAAAGTTCCCGTAACGGCTTTGTTGCGTGCTTTTGGTTTTGAAAAAAATAAAGATATTTCCGCTTTATTCGCAGACGTGGATAATAATAAAGAGCATTCTTATATTCAAGAAACTCTCAAAAAAGATCCGTCTGAAACTCGCGGGGAAGGCTATCGCGAAGTTTATCGCCGTATTCGTCCTGGCGATTTAGCTACCGAAGAAAATGCCAAACAATTGATTGATAATATGTTTTTTTCCATCGAACGCTATGATTCTTCCGACGTTGGTCGACACCGACTTAATATGCGACTTGATCTTAAGACTCCTAACGACAAAGAACATCATGCTTTTCAAGTGGAAGATTTAGTAGCTATTGTAAAAGAGATTATTCGTCTTAATAACGATCCGACCGCTAGTCCAGACGATATCGATCATCTTGGCAATCGACGCGTACGCGGAGTCGGCGAGCTTCTACAAATCAAGATGCGTGGCTCTTTTGCTCGCTTGGAAAGAAACATTAAAGACCGTATGAGTACTTGCGATCCTAAAACTGTTACCCCTTCTCAAATTATCAATACCAGACCAATTACTTCTTCTATTAAAGAATTTTTTTCCAGTTCACCTCTTTCTCAGTATATGGATCATGTTAATCCTTTGGCCGAGCTGGAACACAAACGAAGACTTTCCGCTATGGGCCCCGGTGGACTCAGTCGAGAAAGAGCCGGTATGGAAGTTCGGGATGTCCATCCCAGCCATTATGGCCGAATTTGTCCGATTCAAACTCCAGAAGGCGCCAATATTGGTTTAGTTTCTCATCTGGCCTGTTATGCTCGAGTTAACGACTACGGTTTCGTAGAAACTCCTTACAGAAAAATGATCAAAGAAGGAGGCAAAGTTAAAGTCTCTAAGGAAATTGTTTATATGAACGCCGTCGAAGAAGAAAAATATAATATCGCCCAAGCCAACGTGGAAATGGATAAAAACGGTTTTATTACCAGCTCGAAAGTTCAAGGACGAGTCAAGGGACAACCCAGTTTAATTGAAACCAAAAATATCGATTTTATTGACGTTTCCCCTAAACAAGCTGTTAGCGTGGCCGCTTCTTTGATTCCTTTTTTGGAACATGACGATGCTAACCGAGCTTTGATGGGATCAAATATGCAGAGACAAGCTGTTTCTTGCATCAAACCCGAGTCTCCCGTCGTTGGAACCGGAGTAGAAGATAAAGCCGCCGCCGATTCTGGTCAGTTGGTTTTTGCCGAAGAAGACGGAAAAATTTTAGAAATTGATTCCAACCATATTTTAATTGAAGAGACCGTTCAAAACGAGGATAAATTTTATAAGAAAAATCGAGAGTATCGCCTGCATTCGTTCCTAAAATCCAACGCTTTCACTTCAATCAATCAAACCCCCTTGGTCAAAAAAGGAGATTTGGTTAAAAAGGGACAAATTTTGGCTGACGGCGCTTCCACCGATAACGGGGAATTGGCTTTGGGACAAAATTTATTAGTCGCTTTTATGCCTTGGCGTGGCTACAACTTTGAAGATGCTATTATTCTTTCCGAGAGAGTTCTTTGGGAAGATCGTTTTAGCTCTATTCATATTGAGGACTATAGTGTTGATATTCGAGATACTAAACTTGGTCCCGAAGTGGTTACCCGCGACATTCCCAACATTGGAGAGGATCGTTTAAATAATTTAAGCGAAGACGGTATTGTACGCATTGGCGCCGAGGTTAAATCGGGTGATATTTTGGTTGGCAAAATTACTCCTCGAGGAGAAGGGGAGCTAACGGCCGAGGAGCGTTTACTTCGAGCTATTTTTGGAGAAAAATCAAGAGAAGTTAAGGATAGTTCTCTTTATTTGCCTCATGGCGAAAGAGGTAAAATTATTGAAATTAAAGTTTTTTCTCGTGAAAATGGCGATAAATTACAAAGTGGAGTTATTAAACAAGTTCAAGTTCGAATCGCTCAATTCCGAAAGATTTCCGTTGGAGATAAATTAGCCGGCCGACACGGAAACAAAGGGGTTATTTCTCGTATTTTGCCTGTGGCCGACATGCCTTTCTTGCCTGATGGAACTCCGGTCGACATTATTTTGAATCCCTTAGGAGTCGCATCCCGTATGAACATCGGCCAATTACTCGAAACTCATTTGGGTTGGGCCGCTCAAAAACTCGGTTACAAAGCGGCTAGCCCCATTCTGGCCGGAGTTAGAGAAGATCAAATCGAAGCTGAGCTTACTAAAGCCGGATTGCCAACCAACAGCAAGTTGCAATTGCGAGATGGATTGAGTAGCGAAAATTTTGATAATCAATCAACTGTCGGTGTCATCTATATTATGAAGTTGCATCACTTAGTAGAAGACAAGATCCATATGCGCTCCGTTGGTCCTTATTCTTTAATTACACAACAACCTTTGGGAGGGAAAGCTCAATTTGGGGGACAAAGATTTGGTGAAATGGAAGTGTGGGCGTTGGAAGGTTATGGCGCTTCTCACTCTTTGCAAGAAATTCTGACCATTAAATCTGATGACGTAATGGGTCGATCAAAAGCTTACGAATCTATCATTAAAGGAGAAGAGATTCGTAACCCCAGCGTTCCCGCTTCTTTAAACGTTTTGATCAGTGAGTTAAAAGCTCTCTGTCTTAACGTTAAATTGGAGCAAACCAACGAAGAATAAAGACAAAATATTTAAGCCTTTGATATTTAATTTTTCCCAATGAACCAAATTTCCAACAATTTTGAATCCATTCGTCTACGCTTGGCCAGCCCGGAAGAAATTCTGGAGTGGTCACACGGCGAAGTGACCAAACCGGAAACTCTCAACTATCGGACTCAACGCTATGAGATGGATGGTCTTTTTTGCGAACGTATTTTTGGACCCAGCAAAGATTGGGAATGCTATTGCGGAAAATACCGACGTATTCGCTATAAGGGAATTGTTTGCGACAAATGTGGCGTGGAAGTCACTCGCTCGTCTGTTCGACGTGAAAGAATGGGACATATTCAATTGGCCTGTCCCGTCTCTCATATCTGGTTTACTCGCGGATCTTCCAGCAAAATAGGCATTGTCTTAGGTTTAACGGTTAAACAAGTAGAAAAAATTGTTTATTTTTCTGGCTATATTGTTACCCATGTGGATGAAATGAAAAAAGAAGAGTTTAAGGCTCTTATCGAAAAAGAATTTCACGAAAAAGCTCAAAAATTGCAAAAAGAAATTAAGAAAAAATCGAAAGAAGCCAAGGAAAAATTAGAAAAATTACAACAAAAAAGAAATGAGAGAATTAAAGAAATCGATTTAATTCAACCACTGAGAATTCTTTCCGAAAAAGATTATCAAGATTTGGGTGAACTTTATGGAACAGCTTTTGAAGCTGGAAGCGGCGCCGAGTCACTCCGTAAAATTATGTTGGAAATGGATCTTCAAAAGACTATTCAAGAAACAGACGAGGAATACAAAAAAAGCCGAGAATCCGGACGGAGTAAGATTGCCAAAAGACTTCGCTTGCTTAAAAATTTAGATAAATCCGGTATTCATCCGGCTTGGATGTTGCCGATGATTATTCCAGTTTTACCGCCTGATCTTCGACCAATGGTTCAATTGGATGGTGGTCGTTTTGCTACTTCCGATCTTAACGATTTGTATCGTCGAATTATTAATCGCAATAATCGACTTAAAAAATTATTGGAATTGGGAGCTCCGGAAGTTATCTGCCGTAACGAAAAAAGAATGTTGCAAGAAGCCGTTGACGCTCTTTTTGACAATTCCGCTCGTCGCAATCAAGTAGCCGTAGCTGCTTCTACCGGTCAAAAGAGAGCTCTCCGCTCTTTAGCTGATATGCTTAAGGGAAAACAAGGTCGTTTCCGTCAAAATTTATTAGGAAAAAGAGTTGACTACTCCGGTCGTTCCGTTATCGTCGTTGGGCCTTATCTTAAATTACATCAATGCGGTATACCGAAAAAAATGGCCTTGGAACTTTATAAACCTTTTATTATCAGTAAATTAATTGAGGGTGATTTCGCTCACAACGTCAGAACGGCCGGTCGTATGATTGACCAAGAAGATACTAAAGCTTATGAAATATTGGAAGATATTATCGAAGATCACTTCGTTCTTCTTAACCGCGCCCCAACCCTTCACCGCTTGAGTATTCAAGCTTTTCAACCGCTGTTGATTGAAGGTCGCGCCCTACAAATCCATCCGATGGTCTGTACCGCTTTCAACGCCGACTTCGACGGAGACCAAATGGCCGTTCACGTCCCTCTAACGAGAGAAGCTCGTTGGGAAGCCAAGGAAATTATGCTTTCCAACAAAAACTTATTAAAGCCTTCGACTGGCGATCCTATTACCATTCCTTCTCAAGAAATTGTTTTGGGAATTTATTACATAACCACCATTAAGCCAAAGGCTAAAGGAGCAGGGAAGTATTTTTCCAGTTTGAAAGAAGCTATTTTTGCTCATCAAACCGGTAAACTAAACGTTCAAGCTCCGATCAAGGTAATGTTCGAAAATCAATTGATTGAAACTTGTGTTGGAAGAATTTTGTTATACGAAATTTTGCCCGAGTCTTTTGGCTTTGTTAACGAACAATTAGATAAGACCAAAATTAAAAAGATTGTGGCTCTGTCTTTAGAAAATTTCGGCCGAGAAAAAACGGTGGAATTTATTGACAAGTTAAAGAGTCTGGGTTTTGAAGAAGCCACTCTCTCCGGCATCAGTTGGAGTATGAGCGATTTATCCGTTCCGAAAGAAAAAAAGAAATTATTAGAACAGGCAGATAAACGAGTAGAAGAAACTGACAGCCAATATCAAAAAGGTTTTTTAACTGAATCGGAAAGAAAAAATCAAGT
The DNA here is from genome assembly GCA_021779255.1 of bacterium. GTDB lineage: Bacteria > Patescibacteriota > Minisyncoccia > CAIUEV01 > CAIUEV01 > JAJYBC01. The sequence goes on from JAJYBC010000018.1 coordinate 13,327, forward strand.
TATTCAAATCTGGAATGAGTGTCGAGATCAAGTAGCCGAAGCGGTCGAAAAAAATATTGATAAAGAAGGTCCCGTTTTCGCCATGGTTGATTCTAAAGCCAGAGGCAGTATGGCTGTTCTGAACCAACTCACCGGCATGCGAGGTTTAATGGTTAATCCCGCCGGAGGTATCATTGAATTACCGGTTCGGGATAGTTTCAAAGAAGGATTAAATGTGTTGGAATATTTTATTTCCACTCACGGCGCTCGAAAAGGAATGACTGATACTGCCTTACGAACTGCTACAGCCGGTTATCTGACTCGCCGACTCGTCGACGTTTCACAAGAAGTTGTCGTGCACGAAAAAGATTGTGGGGACTCGGAGGGAGCCGACTATTTCCGAGAAGATTCTGACTACACTGGCAATAGTTTCGCCGGAAGATTGGAAGGTCGCTATATTTTAGAAGATATTAAATTGTCTGGAGAAAAAGAATTTTTAATTCGTAGTGGAGAATTAATTACCAAAAAAATTGCAGAAAGAATTGAAGACACTTTGGAAATTGAAAAAGTTCGTTTGCGTTCCGTTATGAGTTGTAAAACTAAAGGGGGAGGAGTTTGTCAAAAATGTTACGGCTACGATTTGGGTAAAAACGAACTAATCGATCTCGGTCAAGCCGTGGGAGTGGTAGCCGCTCAGGCCATTGGTGAACCAGGAACCCAGCTGACTATGCGGACTTTCCATACTGGAGGAGTCGTAAAAGAAGATATTGTTCAAGGATTGCCGCGAGTGGAAGAAATTTTCGAAGCTCGATCTCCAAAGGGCAAAGCGGAAATTTCCGAAGTCGGTGGTAAAGTGGTTTCCGTCAAAAACGATAAGAAACAAATTTTGATTTCCATTGAAACCACTGCCAGAGAAGCTAAAAATGCCGAATCAGCCATCAGTCAAGAAGAACGAGACAAAAAAGTTATCATTACCTACAAGTTACCCGCTGGCACTTCCAGCTCGGTGGAAGTGGGCGATCTGATTAACCGAGGTGGAAATTTATCCTCTGGAAGTATTGATTTGGCTTCACTTTTTAAAACAATGGGTAAAGAAGCTGTTCGCCGATATATTATTCGTGAAATCCAGAATATTTACGCCAGTCAAGGTGAAAGTATTAATGATCGCCATATCGAAATTATTATTCGTCAAATGTTCTCTCGCATTAGAGTCAAAGAAGAAGGTGACACTAATCTTCTTAATGGAGAAACCGTCAGTAAATTCCGTTTTCAAGAAGAAAACCGCGTAGCCGAGGCAAAGAAGGGAAGTCCCGCTACCGGCGAAGAATTAATCTTGGGAATTACCCGCGTTTCCTTGACAACTGAGAGCTTTTTGGCAGCCGCTTCCTTCCAACAAACACCCCAAGTTTTAATCGATGCCGCCCTCACGGGGAGAGAAGATAAATTAATCGGATTGAAGGAAAATGTTATTATCGGAAAATTAGTTCCGGCAGGCACCGGCTTTAAAGGTTCGCGCTATTATAAAGAAATGGAAAAAAACAAGAAACAACGTAAAGAAGAATAAATTTCGTTTTTTAAAAATATCTTTTCAATGAACGCCTCCATTTTTAAAACTTATGACATCAGAGGAATCTATCCTACTGAAATTAATGAGCAAAATGTTTTTAAAATTGCGCAGGCTTTGGCTCGAGTTTTAAAACCAAAAACCATCGCTCTCGGCCGAGATGTTCGCCTTTCTTCCCCTCAGTTATGGGAAGCGGCTAAAGAAGGCCTTTTAAAGGCAGGTGTCCGAGTTATCGATATTGGCACTATCTCGACCGATATGCTTTATTTTGCCGTTGCTCATTTTGGCTTAGATGGCGGAATTACCATCACAGCTTCCCACAACCCAAAAGAATACAATGGTATGAAGATAGTGGGAAAAAATTCCGCCCCGATTTTTCAAGATTATCTTTTACCGGAAATTGAAAAAATCGCCACCGATCCTAATTTTATAGCCGATAATTTGCCGGGAGGAGAATTACAAAAATTAGATGTCCTAACAGAATATATTCAAAAGGTTCGTAGTTTTATTGATTTAAAAAATTTTAGCCCTACTAAAATTTTAATCAATGCTAATTTTGGTTTGGCGGGTCAAATTTTTAAAAAAATTTTGGTCACTGCCCCTATTGAATGGGTGGAGTTAAACTGTGAGCCGGACGGCAATTTTCCAAAAGGACGCCCCGATCCTCTTATTCCTGAAAGTCGAGAAGAAACCAAAAAGACAATTCGGGAACAAGGCGCTAATATCGGCTTTGCTTGGGATGCTGACGCTGATCGTTGTTTTATATATGACGAAAACGGTCAAGATATTGAAGGTTGTTTTATGGGAGCCTTACTGGCTAAAATAATTTTACAAAAAAACTTTGACTCTGAACCCAGAATCGTTTATGATCCTCGAATTGTTTGGACTTTAGCCGAAACCATCAAAAAATTTGGCGGTGTGCCCATACCTTCAAAAGTTGGTCATGCCGTGATTAAATCTTCTATGCGCCAAGAGAATGCTTTAGCTGCTCTAGAGAGTTCTGGCCACTTTTACTTCCGTGATTTCTTTTTTTGCGATAATGGTATGATTTCAGCTTTATTAATTCTAGATTATCTCAATAAAGAAAAAATTAAATTATCTGAAGCTTTAGCTTCTTTTACCGATAAATATTTTGTTTCCGGCGAAATTAATTTTGTAGCGGAAAATAAAGATGAAATCATCGAGGAAATTAAGCAAAAATATAACGACGGACAATTTGAAGAAATCGACGGCCTGTCTATTGCTTATTCCGATTGGCGTTTTAATTTGCGTAAATCCAACACCGAACCGTTACTCCGATTAAATATCGAGACACGCAAAGCCGGATTATTGGAGGAGAAGAGGGAAGAGTTGGTAAGATTAATAGAAACACTGAGAATACCCAGATAAAAAATTTCTAATTGTCTAATTCCTAATTTCTAACAAAATTAATTTTATTTATTTTTAAACTACTTTTATGACCCGTATTTCCGAACAATTTGTCAAACTATCTTGTACTGATTGTAAAAAAATCAATCATCGAGTTAAAAAGAACAAAAAACAACACAAAGAGAAGCTGGAACTGAAAAAATTCTGCCCTTCTTGTCGCAAACACACTGCCCATAAAGAAGTTAAGTAGAAATATGGCATTACAATCCCACAGAGACGAATAAATTGTTCGCCCTTATATTGATAAATAGGTTTCTAAAATTTTTTCGGCCATTTTAGGCCAAGTAAATTTTTTCACTCTCTCTTGCCCTAATTTTATTTGTTTTTCTCGTAATTTTTTATTTTCTATTAACTCTCTTATTTTTATTTTCATCTCAGAAATAATTTCTGATTCTTTTTTGTTCAAAGAGAAATATGTTCCAGCGTCTTTTCCGACTTCTACAAAACTGCCGATATTACTGGTTAGAACCGCCGTTTTGCTAGCCATTGATTCAAGCAAGGGAAGACCAAAACCTTCATAAGCGCTGGGAAAAACTGTTAAGATCGCTTGACGATACAGAGATGGTAAATCTTTCATTGGAAGATACCCTGTAATAAAAATATCCTTCCGAAAAGAACTTTTTTTCAGAACTTCGTCTATTTTTTGATCAAAATTATGTCCTTCGCGAGACCCGACAATAATTAATTTAATTTTTTGCCACTGAGAATTTTTTTCTCTCCATTCTTTTTTTAATTCTCTAAAAGCTTTTATTAAAAGCGGTACGTTTTTTCTAGGTTGCAAAGAACTCACATGCAGAATAAAAGGGAAGCTGTTTCCACAAATTTTTTTTACTATCTCCCGATCCGATTTTTCCGAGTTAAAAGAGAAAAGTCGTTCGTCCACTGCTGGATGTGCTACAACTATTTTATTAACAGGAAATTTATAATATTCAGCTATTTCTTTCTTAGAAAATTCGGAAACGGTTAGCACCTTATCCGCTCTTTTGAGAGATGGCGGAATAAATCGATTTAGTAAAAAGCTATCTTTTTTATTAATCCATTTTGGATTAATTCGAAAAGAAATATCGTGAATCGTCGTAACTATTTTTATTTTTTGGGTCAAATAAAAAGGTGTAATGTATTGAACGTGCAAAACATCTACGCGATTTTGCTTTAAAAAGCGGGGCAGGGAATAAAAAGTCCACAAAATTTTATTAGCCGGAAGAACTTGATAAACAACAAAATTATCGGGTAAAATGGGTAAAATTTCTGTTATCTTTTGGGGACTTTCGTCAGTCAATAAAAAAAACTGATGTTCCCGACTACGAGGCAACCTCATTAACTCTTTAATTAAATAAAAAGTGTAAGTCTCGTCACCGGTACTTTTTTTGCCAATTTTTCGAATATCAATGGCAATACGCATTTTTATTTTATCAAAAATAAAATCATTTAATCGCTTTTTTATTTTTGTTCTTCGATTTTAATTTTTAAACTAGCCTTCACGCTTTTATTTAAGTTAATCACAATTTCATATTCTCCAATCTCTTTGATCGGTTTAGGAAAAAATACCTGCTTAATGGATATTTCCACCCCCTCTGCTCTAAGAGCTCGCGCTATTTCTCTGTTACTTAAGGCTCCGAAAAGCTTCCCCTTTTCCGCCTTTTGAGTAATTGTTAATTTCAGTTTTTCAATTCTCTCTTTTTTATCTTTACTTTCTTTTTCGGCCAGATCGGCTTGCAAATTTTTTCTTTCTTTTTCTCCTTCCAAGAGATTAATCGCCTTTTCAGTCGCTAAAACAGCTTTGCCTTGAGGCAACAAAAAATTGCGAGCGAAACCCTCCGAGACATCAACAACTTCGTTCTTCTTACCTTGACCTTTTAAATCTTCTTTGAGAATTACTTTGATCATAAATTTTTATTAGTTGTAAAAGTT
>JAJYBC010000019.1 GCA_021779255.1 bacterium
CCGTTGATATCATGGGGAACACCAAAGGCGAAGGCATTTGACTGGGGCGTTGCTGACCCTGAGGGACGAAAGCTAGGGTAGCGAATGGGATTAGATACCCCAGTAGTCCTAGCTGTAAACGATGAGTGTTAGATATTGGGTGATTCGACCCTCCCAGTGTCGTAGCTAACGCGTTAAACACTCCGCCTGGGAAGTACGGCCGCAAGGCTAAAACTCAAAGGAATAGACGGGGATCCGCACAAGCGGTGGAGCGTCTGGTTTAATTCGACAGTAAGCGTGGAACCTCACCAAGACTTGACATCCTCTGACAATCCTGGAAACAGGACTTTCCTGAGCAATCAGGACAGAGTGACAGGTGCTGCATGGTTGTCGTCAGCTCGTGCCGTGAGGTGTTCCGTTCAGTCGGGAAACGAGCGCAACCCTCGCCGTGTGTTGTATTTTTCACACGGGACTGCCCTCGCAAGAGGGAGGAAGGTGAGGATGACGTCAAATCAGCATGGCCCTTATGTCTTGGGCTACACAGGCGCTACAATGGCCACTACAAAAGGTTGCCAACTCGCAAGAGGGAGCTAATCCTAGAAAAGTGGTCCCAGTTCGGATTGAAGGCTGAAATTCGCCTTCATGAAGCCGGAATCGCTAGTAATCGTGAATCAGCCACGTCACGGTGAATATGTTCCCGGATCTTGTACTCACCGCCCGTCACACCAAGGGAGTTGGGAACACCCGAAGGACCCTATTTTGGGTACTACGGTGAGTCCAGCAACAGGGGTGAAGTCGTAACAAGGCACCCGTAGCGGAAGCTGTGGGTGAATCACCTCCTTTCTATGGAGATTAATTCGGAAAATACTTCGGTATTTTCTGTAATAGGTCGTAGTTTTACGGATTCAAAGAAAGGGCAACCATAAAAGATCATAACCACTATCTGTTTTTGCCTCCGTTTTTATTTTTAGAATTTCTTTTCTATTTGTTTATAAACAAATAGAAAAATTATTGCTAAATAGCAAAAAAATAAAAACGGAGGCAAAAACAATGAATTAGTCTAACTTTTATTAACTTTAAAATATGATTAAGAGAGTAAAATCACAAAAAATTAAGGTTAATGAGGGCTATGTTTTGGCCGGTTGGATATGTGTTATTTTTGTTTTAACGGTCGGAGCTTTTTTGTTCTTTTAAATTTCAGCCTATAATTCTGGCGATTAGAGCGATAGGGAACCACCTGATTCCATTCCGAACTCAGCAGTTAAACCTATCAGCGCCAATGGTAGTGCTCCCTCGATGGAGTGTGAGAGTAGGTCATCGCCAGAATTATAGGCTGAAATACCTGTTTTAAAAGGTTAAAATCTTTTATCTTGTTTATTTTGTCGATTCACTTTAACATTTTTTTATGTTCAACATTAACATTATCGACAAATGTTTTCAATGCGGACAGGCTTACAGACAAAAAGACGCCGATCTTCTTTGGGAGAAAGGCGATTATTTCGTTTTTCATTTAACTTGTAGAAAGTGTCAAGCCTCAGCTATTATGCAGACTAACACCGGTCAAAAAGGCGTTTTATCCATAGGGAAACTTACCGATGCCAGCAAAAAGGACTTGGATAAAATTCGTCAAGCCAAACCCATTAGTGTTGATTATGTTATCGAAGCTTATAAAGAATTTAAGAGTAACTCAAATTAGTTTATGATCAGTCAAGATTCCACGCAAATACTTAATTCCCAAACCAGAGGAGAAAAAAAGATTAAAGCAGGGAAAGCTTTGCGTCAAGAAGAAATTTTAGGTATTATTTATGGCAAGAATATTAAAACCAATATCCCGGTAGTTTTTTCACGTCCGGAATTTTTGAAAATTTTAGCTAAAACTGGGGAAGGAACTTTGATTAAATTAATTATCGATAAAGGTCAACCCAAAGACGTTATTATTCAGGAAATTCAATATCATACTTTAACAGACGAAATCCTTCATATTGACTTTTTGGCAGTTAGTTTGGAAGAAGAAGTGGAAGTGGAAGTTCCTTTGTCTTTTGAAGGAGAATCACCGGCTGTTAAGGATTTAGGTGGTATCTTAGTCCAAAACATTGAAAAAATTGAAGTTCGCTGCAAAGCCAAAGATATTCCCGAGTCTATTAAAGTTGATATTTCTAGTTTAGCAACTTTTGACGATGCTATCGCTTTAAAAGATCTTATTGTGCCTTCCAATATTGAGCTTCTTGATAATCCGGATAATGTAATAGCTATTGTTGATGAACCGCGTAGCGAAAAGGATATGGAGGAATTGGAAACAGAAGCTACGGCTGATGTTACGGAAGTGGAAGGGGTAAAGAAAGAAGAAACTGCGGAAGGAGAAGAAGCGAAGACGGAAGAGAAGAAAGAAGAGGAGTAAAATTTCTAATTCACCTAATTTATTGTTTATATTATGCCAACCGTCAATCAACTTGTTAGACGAAATCGCAAGAGCGCCAAGAATAAATCAAAATCGCCAGCTTTACAGAAAGGTTTTAACTTACTTAAAAATAAGCCTTTTATCTATAAAAAAGGTTGTTCTTTTAAACGAGGCGTTTGTCTGAAAGTTGGAACAACTACACCAAAAAAACCTAATTCCGCTTTGCGAAAAATTGCTCGCGTTCGCTTAACTAATCAAATGGAAGTCACCGCTTATATTCCCGGCATCGGGCATAATTTGCAGGAACACTCGATTGTTATTATTCGTGGAGGCCGAGTTAAAGATTTACCTGGTGTAAGGTACCATATTGTTCGTGGTGTTCTTGACACCGCCGGCGTCGATAAACGTAATCAGGGACGCAGCAAATACGGCGCTAAACGCCCGAAAAAGACTGAATAGCATCTATTTTACTTTTTTATAAGCCTTTAAGGAGTTTTTGGAATAGTCTCTAATAAATTTTATTATCAAGTTTTATGCCAGAAAAACAATATCCCACCGATCCTAAATTTAATAACACTATTATTGGCCGCTTCGTTAACCAACTTTTTAAAAACGGTCAAAAAGCGACAGGTGTTAAAGTTATGTATAAAACTTTCGACATAATCAAAGAACAAACCAAAAAAGATCCTTTGGATGTTTTGGACGAGGCTATAAAGAACGTTTCTCCTCTCTTAGAGGTCAAAGCTAAAAGAATTGGGGGCGCTACTTATCAAATTCCCGTACCTGTTATGGGCGCCAGAAGAACTGCTTTGGCTATTCGCTGGATTCTAGCCACCACTCGATCAAAAAAAGGCAAACCAATGTCGCAAAAATTAGCTACGGAGCTCATAGAAGCTTCTGAGAAGCGAGGCTCTGCCATTAAGAAAAAGGAGGATATTCAAAAAATGGCCGAAGCTAATCGTGCTTTTGCCCATTTTGCTTAAAGAAAGTTAAATGAAAAATTAAATTGACAAAACAGAAAATTTCACTTACTTTTACTTAACAAAAATTTAGCTCCTTAACATCAATATTTATCTGGAGGAAACGAACGATGAAGAAGGAAAATATTTTTCGCGAAAGCAGTTGCAAACAAAATTCTCTTGACGAATTGGTTCAGAGTTTGGAGGAATACAAGAGAAATTTGGCTCGCTTAACCAAAGAGATTAACAAAACCAGTTTGTTTATTATCTATAGAAGCGCTCTAGGCGGATCACCCGAATTTGTCAAACTCCGAACGCCAAATGAGATTTTGAAAAGAGCTAGACAAATTAGTGGTATTTTTGGTCGAGACGGTCAAATAAATTGCAAAAGCAAACATATCGAAAATTACGCTCTTTGCTTGGTTCATCTTGGCCATTTCAAAAAAGCAAAACGGCTTTTTGATGCGATTTATGATTGTTGGAAAACGATCACCATTAAACCAAAAAATTTGTCCGATCTCTCAGAAGAGCCATTTTTTCGGACTATTAGCCGAAAGTCAAAAAATTTCCTTTTTCTCCATTCTAAAAGAGCAGTATCAATCTACCAATCAGAGGTAACAGCCGATCGACCGGGGCAATTGGGTTACGAAGGAATCTACCAGTACGCAATTGTTTGTTTAAAGTTGGGAGAAGAAGAAAGAGCCAAAGAACTTTTTTCCGAAATCGTAGCTAAAATTTCTGCCGATTGTCCACCCGATCGGTTATTGCGCATTAGGGTGGAGACAATAGAATATTTGATGGCTATAGGGACAAATCATGTTGGTGAGATAATTCTCGTTGAGGAACTGAAAAAAGCCAAATTTTACCGATACTAAACATTTTTTCACCAAGGAGAAAAAATATGAAGCTGAAAACAGAAAAAATAGCGAAAAGTCTGGTAGTTGCGATTGTGTTATTCGGTGTAATCTTTTTCAATGTAATCCTTTTTCAACTATTAACTGAAAAAGTTTGGGCTTCACCGATAACTTTTTTTAGTATGCTTGTAATTTTTGCGCTCACTTTTTCTTTCGCCTTTACACGGGGAATGATGTGGGTATTCAACTTAAAAAAATGTAAGGTGGATATGTACTATAATCGATAACGCATAACATAAAAAGCGCCGGATTTTTTCCGAGCGCTTTATTTTTTGTAGTAAAGTACTTTTCAATTCAAAGATAGTTGTTATTCTCCTATCCATTTTATGACACCAATAATTCCGAAGGAACTTCTTTGGGAGCTCCTATAAACCCCCAATAAACAGAGCGACAATCGGCATTTTGACATCGAGGTTCACCATAAGAATAGTGAGTTTTTTTACCCGATTTTTTTAATCTACCGATTATCGGTCGGATAATTTCCCCTCCGCATTCGTCACACAATTTACCATCTTTGGGTAAACGATGAATCGCCATTCTAGCCTCCTTCTCAACATTCCCTAGCAAAGACTCTAAAATAGAAATCGTTTATAAACGAGACTCGATCTCGTAAAGGATAACAAGCTATTTCCCCTCCATTTTCGATAGCAGACTCAACATCATAAATCATAACGTTAATTCCTTCGTTAATCGCATCAGCTAGAATATCAGAAACTTCTTCAGAAGAAATATCACTGCCTTTTTTTTCTTTGATTAAATTTCTAAGATATTCTAGATTAACGAGCGTCTCTCTTCTCAACTTAAACAGTATTTCCATTTTCCTGCCCTCCGATTTCTTGATTTTAAAGAGCCAGAAACTTTTACCTCCTTTTTATTTTTTAAAATTTTTTAAAAAATACTTTTTCAGTTGATTAATTTTGATTCTTTCTTGTTTCATAGTATCACGTTCGCGAATAGTTACAGCTTTATCTTCTAAACTATCAAAATCAAAAGTTACACAAAATGGCGTACCAATCTCATCTTGACGGCGATAACGTTTACCAATATTACCATTATCGTCAAACTCACACTGATAATCTTCTCTGAGTAATAAGTAAATCTTTTTCGCTTCTTTAACCAGCTCCGATCTATTTTTTAACAGAGGGAAAATAGCTATTTTAACGGGAGCTAAATCTTTATGAAGTTTTAGTACGGTTCTGGTTTCTGTCTGACCGTTTTCTTTTGTAATTTTTTCTTCCGTGTAAGCATTATCCAGAAACATCAGCAATAATCGATTTAAACCGGCGGAAGTTTCCATAATGTGCGGGATAAATTTCTCGTTTTTTTCGGGATCGAAATAGCGCAAATCTACTCCGGAATATTTACTATGCTGTGATAGATCCCAATCACCTCGAGCGTGAATACCTTCCACTTCTTTGTATCCACCGAGACAGTTGAAATTAAATTCTATGTCATAAGCCTCAGAAGCATAATGAGCCAATTTTTCATGTTTATACCAGCGTATTCGATCTTTAGTAATCCCGTATTTCAAATACCACTGCCATCTTTCTTTTTTCCATCTCTCATAATTTTTCTTCATATCTTTGGGATGCAAAAAATATTGCATTTCCATTTGCTCGAATTCTCGCGTTCGAAAAATAAATTGACGAGCGACAATTTCATTCCGAAAAGCCTTCCCCACCTGAGCAATACCGAAAGGCAATTTTGGATGAAGAGAATCCAGAGTATTTTTATAATTAAGATAAATTCCGCCACACGTTTCCGGACGCAAATAAACAATATTACTTTCACTCAAATCATCAGTCGGAGAGCCTAAATTAGACTTCACCATCAAAGAGAATCTTTTAGCGGATGTTAGGTCGGTCGAACCACAGTTAGCACATTTTAATTTTTTTTCTCGACGTAATTTATCCAGCTCCTGATTAAGAAATTCCATAGTTTGTTTATCAGCGTTTATCCCGAATTCCTCCAAAATGTGATCGGCACGAAAACGTGCTTTACAGTTGCGACAATCCACTTGCGGATCATCAAAACCAGCTACATGACCGGAAGCCACCCAAGTTTTGGGATGCATAAAAATAGCGCTGTCCAAACCGTAAACATCTTCTCGCAACTGAACCATATTATTCCACCATGCGTCCCGAATATTATTTTTCAGGAGAGTGCCATAATGACCATAATCATAAATAGCCGAAAAACCGCCATAAATTTCCGAGCTTGGAAAAACAAAACCGCGCCGTTTGCAAAACGAAACTAGATTAATATCCAAATTTTCTTGTTTACCGATAGTCATAAATATTTTTTAGTTCTCTTTGATTTTTTTATTTTAAGCTTATTTTTTAAACCCAACAATATTTGCCAGCCCAATTTAATTTTTATAAAATTAAGTAAAAGTTTAATCTTTAAAATTCAGTTAAAATGTTGAAAAATGTTAAAATCAGCCAAATCAGAGCGTTAGAAGTTCTCGATTCTCGAGGCAATCCGACTATCAAAGTGGAAGTTCACACTAAAGACGGCTCTGTCGGTTCGGCTGTCGTTCCCTCGGGAGCTTCAACTGGTAGTCATGAAGCCTTGGAATTGCGTGATAAAGGCAAAAAACGTTATTTTGGCAAAGGAGTTTTAAATTCGATTAAAATTGTTGAACAAAAAATTTTTCCTGCTATCAAAAATTTCAAAGTAACCGAGCAACAAAAAATTGATCGCTTAATGATTGAAATAGACAAGACAACTAATAAAAGTCGCCTCGGAGCTAACTCTACTTTGGGGGTTTCTTTGGCTTGCGCTCAAGCCGGAGCAATAACTCAGGAGATGCCTCTTTTTCGTTATCTTCAATCGGTTTATTCTTTTCGCAAAGAAAAAAAAATGCCAATTCCGATGTGCAACGTAATCAACGGCGGACAACATTCCGACTCTGGTTTAGATATTCAAGAATTTATGGTTGTTCCTCAAGGTATTAAAAAATCTTTTAGTGAAAAAATACGAGCCGTTAGCGAAATTTATCAAACTCTGGGACAAATTTTGAAAAGCAAAGGTTATTCGGTGGCTGTTGGCGATGAAGGCGGTTATGCCGCTCACCTTAAAACCAACCAAGCCCCTCTGGAATTTATTGAAATAGCGACTAAACAAGCCGGCTATCGTTGGGGCGAAGAAATTATGTTAGGTCTTGATTCCGCCGCTTCGGAATTTTACCAAAAAGAACAAAAAATTTATCGTTTTAAAAAAGAAAAAAAGAATTTTACTTCAACAGAATTAATTAAACTTTACCAACAATGGTCAAAACGTTTCCCCTTGGTTATTATTGAAGACGGCTTAGCCGAGGATGATTGGTCTGGTTGGCGAATTTTGCAAGCTAAATTGGGAGACAAAATTGCTTTAATCGGAGATGATTTAACGGTTACTAACACTGTCCGTTTACAAAAAGCGATTACTAAAAAAGCTTGCAACTCTGTTTTGATTAAAACTAACCAGATTGGAACTCTTTCAGAAACTATTGAATGCATCAGATTGGCTCAAGCACATAAATTTAAAGTAGCAGTTTCTCACCGAAGCGGAGAAACGTCCGATTATTTCATCGCTGATTTAGCCGTAGCCACCGGCGCCGACTATCTTAAAAGTGGCGCTCCTTGTCGAGGTGAACGAGTGGCTAAATATAACCGCTTAATTGAAATTGAGAGGTGGTATTAAAATTATGTTTAAATTTATAGGAAGGGACAGGTCGCGACCTGTCCGTACGCGACCTGTCCGTACGCGATCTGTCCGTATATTTCCGTATATTTCATGGTTAATATAATTTCGTTGACATATCTCTAAAAAAAAGTTAATTTAGGAAATGTAATAATCATTATTTCCCGTTACAATGCTGTTTGTAAGCTTCTTTTCGGGTAATCCCTCCTTCAACCCTTTAAGAGGTAAGTGAGAGGTGGCCTTAATGGTTAATCCTCTCTGGCTTACAGATGGCACTGTGGCGATAAATATGGATAATTTTACTTAGAACATTACATTCTTCTTTTTTCGAATTTTTGGTTATTTTCCCTTTTTAGTGGAGAAGTCACCCTGCCGGGGGCACACTAAAAATAAAAAATAACCAAAAATTCTCAGACAGGTATGATTTTAATCTAAGAATTTCATCAGAAATTTATGTAATATTAGTATGTTATATTCTTACGATCCTTCTCTCATTCGTCATCTCCAACTTTCTACTCCTCACGGCGTTCTTCAAACGCCTTTTTTTATGCCTATTGCCACTCGGGGCGTAGTTAAAGGTCTCGTCGGAGAAGAAATTAAAAATTTAGGCGCTCAAATTGTTCTTGGCAATACTTACCATCTTTGGCTTAAACCCGGATTAGAAGTGATTAAAGGAACAAAAGGCCTACATAATTTTATGAATTGGTCCGGTCCTATTCTAACTGATTCGGGCGGTTTTCAAGTTTTTTCCTTGGGAAAATTTCGCCAGATATCCGATAAAGGAGTTGTTTTTTCAGAACCAGCTTCCGGCCAAAAATATTTTTTAACTCCGCAAAAATCAATTGAAATCCAGCTTAAACTCGGTTCGGATATTATTATGGTCTTAGATGAATGCCCTCCGTGGCCCAGTTCCAAAAAAGATGTTATTACCGCCGTTAAACGTACTACAAAATGGGCGGAAATATGTCGGAAGTATTTTGATAATAAAATGTCAGTCGTGGTAGAGACGCCCTATAGGGCGTCTCTACCACGACGACCGTTGTTGTTCGGCATTATTCAGGGTGGCGTACATTCGGATTTACGTCAAAAAAGCGCCGAGGAATTACTAAGAATTGGCTTTGACGGTTATGCAATAGGCGGTGTAGCCGTTGGAGAGCCTAGAAAATATTTAAATAAAGTTTTGAAAGCTACTTTACCGACTCTACCAATTGAAAAACCGCGTTATCTAATGGGTCTTGGCCGGCCAGAAGAAATTATTACGGCTGTTTGCTCCGGTATCGATATGTTCGATTGCGTCATTCCCACCAGAGAAGGCCGACATGGCCGTCTCTTTATTCGCGAAAAAAAATATGCTTGGTTGGGAAAAAAGAAAAAATTTGATTTCCGCTCCAAGGAAATTTATAGCGCAATCAATATCGGTCGAGAAGAATATAAAAAAGATTTTCGACCGGTTGATCCGCATTGCGATTGTTATCTTTGTCAAAATTTCAGTCGCGCCTATTTACATCATCTTTTTAAAATTGGAGATACTTTGGCTCTGCGTCTCGCCAGCATCCACAATCTAAAATTCTATTTGGATTTGATAAAAAGTTTATAGATAATAATTTACGTTTTTCGTCTGTCTAAATTTTTTGCCATTTTGGTAATAACTTTTTTGGTCGTTTAGAAATTTTTTAGTTTGCCCCCGGCAGGGTGACTTCGCACTAAAAAATTTCAAACGGCCAAAAAAGAAATTCTAAAATCCAAACAGATGAAAAATATAAATTTACCAGCCTTGTAAATACAAAGAATTTAAAAAATTTACACCTCTACTATTTTGGTTCTGGACTGTGCTCCAGCGATTATACGAATAGTAGATTTGGGTTTCTGAAAATAATCAGCTAAAACTTCAATTAGCTCCCGGTTAGCCTTACCTTCTATCGGTAAGTTTTTAACAGAGACGATTAAACTATCTGCTCCAAATTTTTCCACTTTTTGCTCTTTCTGTTTAACTTTGATTTTGATAAAAAATTTCATTGATTGTTTATAAATATACCTATTTATCTTTGTTGCTTGCTGGAAAAACTGACCAATGATATTCCTTAAAAACCCAGTCAAGCATTTTTTGCATTTCCGTCCAACGTTGAGTTTCACCGGCATCCAAAACCACTCCGATAACCTTTTTGCCATTGGAACCTTCCCTCATCATCATTAAACAATAACCGGCATTATAGGTAAAACCTGTCTTGGCACCAATAATACCACTATACTTTCCGAGCAATTCATCAGTATTGCCAACTTGATGGACTCTCTGAAACTCATCGTCACCAACAATCTGAATGTGAGACGGGGTCTGCATAATTTCCAAAACCATTGGATATTCCAGAATTTTTCGAGCAATTTGTGCTACATCGTAAGCGCAAGAATGGGAATTTTCATCGTCCAAACCTGAAGCATCAGTAAAGTAGCTGTTTTTTAAATGCAATTCTTTGGCTTTCGCATTCATCAACTCGGCAAATTTTTCTTCATGACCATCAGAAACATATTCGGCCAAAGCTCTGGCGGCTGTATTATCGGAATTCATCAACATCGCCTTCAGTAAATCAATGGCTTTAAATTTTTCACCGGAGAGAAAATTGACCGTTGCTCCTCCAGCGGAGGCCGCGTAGGAACTTATTTTGACCTTATCATTCCAATCTTTAATTTGATCCATTAAGACCAAAGTCGTCATCGTCTTAGTAATACTGGCAATATGATGATCTTCCAGCATTTTTTCATCATAAAGAACCCTGCCGGTATCAGCATCGATCAAAACAGCTTTTTTTGCCCAAACAACCAAGTTATTTTTTTGGTTTTTTCCGCCATCTTGCGCGCGAGGCACTTCCGACAATTTATCCAAGGACTCCGAGTTAATTGGGATTTGTACCTGATTAACAGGTTGTTCGACGACTTCTTTACTAACAACTAGATATTTAGCTTTTTGGGCTAACCAAGAGTTTAATATTTTTTGGTCTAGATCCTGAATATTACCCTTAAAAGGAGAAAGAAACAGAGCAACAAGATAAGTCGTAATCAAAAACATAATGAAAATAAAATTACCTTTTATTTTGAGGGCCAAGGCGGAGGAATTGCCCCTCTTCCTATGAGGTCGTGCCCGGAATTGAACCGGGGTAAACGGTTTTGCAGACCGTTGCCTAACCACTCGGCCACACGACCGCAAAGGGGGAGGGGTTGCAGACCTCTGCCTAACCACTCGGCCATCGGACCATTCTACCAGACACTCGTCAAATATACAATAAAAATATTTTCTGGCCAAATTCAATTGCTTTTTTAAATCATGTACGGACAGGTCGTGTACGGACAGGTCGCGACCTGTCCCTCCCTTCATCTGAAGGGAGGGACATCCTCGTATTTAAAAATTACAAAATTAAAAATTTAAATATATAATTATCGAAATGGCTTGAAATAATTTTAACTTATTTAATTAAAACCCCATGTCACCTAGAACTTTTCCAGAAATACTCCTCCTTACTCGTCCTCTAACGCCTCCTTGGGACGAAGCTAGCAAGAACTTAGCCTATTCTTTGGCGTGTAATCTAAGTGATTTTCGTTTCCATATTTTAAATGGTCAAAACGATCTTAATTTACCAAAAAATATCACTCAACACACTATTTATCAAGGATCCGGTTGGAACAGTTTCATCCAAAAATCTAAATTGATAACTAATATTACTCGTATTTTACGTCAAAATCCTCAAATTAAGATCGTTCATTTGCTTTTCGCTCCCACTAAATTAAACAGCCTTCTACTCAAAATTATTTTGCGACGCTTTCCTGTTAAAATTATTCAAAGTTTAGCCTGTTTTTATCAAAACAATCCTCAAAAAGCTCAATCGCTAATAATTGGAGATCAAATAATAGTCTATTCCAAATATACAGCTAATAAAATTAGAGAAATTTTATCTCCGAAAAAATGTTCTTGCGCTAGCTGTTCTTGCCAAGAGACAAAATTAAATTCAGACTATGATAAATTTTTGCGAAAAAAAATCAGCGTAATTCCTCCTTTTATTGATTTCACCAAGTTTACTGTTTTGAATCAAGAAAAAAGAAATGAATTACGGGCCAAGTGGAACATATCACCAAACGATAAAATTATCATTTATCCCGGTGAATATTCCCGTCTAAACGCCATGGAGACGTTATGGGAGGGATATAAAGATTTAATTTCTAATTCCAAATTTCTAATTTCTAATAAATCAGTAAAACTTTTTATCACTTGTCGGATTAAAAACAAAAAAGATGCTATTCTAGAAAAGAAATTCAAAAAATTAGTCTTGGCCAGTTCTTACGCCAATTCGGTCAGATTTATCACCAAGCTGGATAATCCGGTTGAGATGTATCAGGTAGCTGATTTGACAGTTTTTCCGGTTAAATCAATGGAAGGAAAGTTTGATTTCCCTTTTGTTTTATTGGAGTCTCTGGCTTGTGGCACACCCATTTTAACCAGTAATATTGCCGCTTTACCGGAAATTTGGACTGGCAACAACGAGTATAAGGAAAAATATGTTTTTGCTACTGGCAATACAGCGGAATATTCAACTAAAATGCAAAAAATCCTCTCAGAAAAAAGAGGAGATAATGAAAAAATATTGTCAGATTACGTCAAAAAAACATTTAACCAAAAAAAAGTTCTTGAGCAATATATAGATAATTATAATCGGTAAAATTTATGATTGCCTTTCGTAAAGACGTCTGTTTTGGTAGGGGCACCCCTTGTGGGTGCCCGAGGTTTTGTAAATTTATGCCAATACAATCGGGCGGGCACAAAACTCGCGTATAAGATGGGCGGGCACAAGGCCCGCCCCTACAAGAGGGCGCGAAAACCGCGACTCTACGTCCACGGATGTTTTTGGCATTTTAAAATCAAAAAGATTAATACTATTTTGGCGCTATTATTGAATCAGCCGAAAAAACCCTCAGCGTTTTGTTCCCCTTTTCATCAGTCTGATAATTAACCGTCATTCCTGATTTCAAAGCGTTCCAATCAACTTTTTCTTCCACCAAATACTGAACGTCTGGTTCTTTTATCTGATCCTGAAGATCTTGAGGCAAATTTGGCTTGGCAGCAGGAGAATTGGGATTGGCGCTCATTGGAGCAGAACCAGAAGAACTGTTTTTTGTTAGATAGTCTTGAATTTCTTTATTCAATTGATCAGCTTTTTCTTTGTTAAAAGCCGGATTGTTTTTCTGTTCAGTAATGGAAGAAATATCTGATTTGTTGATTTGATATTTAATATCAACACTGGCATTTTGTTTGAGGATTAGTTTATTTTGATCGACAGAATCGATGGTTCCATAAACAGCCTGAGGTAAATCGGAAACTTTATCAAAAAACAAATTGCCATTGGGGTTTGTTGCCTCCTGCCCGCTGTTATTATTGGCATTATTAGCTCCTGCTCCTTGTGTGGAATTAGGCTGATTGGAAGCACTTTGATTTTTCTTTTCCACGACAAAACTGCGAATCAAAAGTGCGGAGAGCAAAACAATGATTACAGCAAGAAGGATAATGACGATGCTTTTAAATTTTTCCATGGGTTTTTAATTAAATTGAAAAGTTTAATAGGGAACGCAGAGACCCTCGCAACTTGTTGAAGCACAATTACCATTAGCTTGAGCATAAAGAGAATCTCCCGAAATTCCGCAATTATGACCTTCGCTACTAACTCCTGCTCCTTGGCCTGTGGATGTTAAAAAAGTGTTGATGAGTCTCCAGCCACCAGGACAACTGGTCCAAGCAGTTGAGTTGCGCCATCCACAATCACCAACTCCAACACCAACTCTTATGTAATCCTTCCCTGGCCAAGCCGTTCGACAATCACCCCGAATACAAACAGCATTTCCAGCTGAAACACTTCCATCGGCCGTTAGGTTTCCGTTCCCTCCCCAAGCTCCGCTGACATAAACTCCTCCGCGATTCAAAAGATAAAGATTCTCTTCCCCAAAAATATGCATTCGGCCAGGAGCGTAAAAAGTTTGTCCTGCACCCATGGTTATACCACCTGGATTACTTATATTGCCTCCTTGGTCTACATGAAAAGTACCAGCTGTCCAAGAACTGTTGAGGACTCTGAATGTCCCGTTAATATTTTCAAGATAAAGATTAGCACCATTGTTGCCCATAAGTTTTATGGTTCCGCCCTCTCCATTAACGGAATCTACTTGAACATATCCATTAACATCAAGTTTTGCATTTGGGTTTGTTCCAATTCCCACATTACCCCCGTTGTAATAAATACTACTTCCATTCTGGCTCCAGAGGGAATTATTAGGCCAAGCGTTTTTACAATCACCGTTAATACAAATTTTTCCGGTAATATCGGCATTGCCGGTAATATTCAATCCCGTTCCTCGGATAGTGCCGTTAACATCGAGAGTGGCTTGAGGATTGTTAGTGCCAATACCTACTAAACCTCGATCAACGATTAGTCCCAAAGTGGCGCCACCAGTGTTAAGAATCAATCCTCCCGTTTTAGTTTGACCGGTATTACCGGTATTAATTGGAGCGGCAATATTACCGCCCGGTGGCATCTGATCAGGTTCCACCCAAGCGGAAACGGTATGAATAGTAAAGCCAATAACTAAAACGATACCCGTATACAGGAATAGTTGGTAAAATTTATGATTGCCTTTCACAAAGGCGTCGGTTTTGATAGAGACGTCCAATTTGGGCGACTCTACGCCCACATATGTTTTTTTCATTTTGTTTTGTTAAAAAATATTTCTGAATATTATTATTGATAATAAACTATTTTTTTTACCAGCAAATAAAATCCTGTAGGGGCACCCCTTGTGGGTGCCCGAGGTTTTGTAAATTTATGCCAATACAATCGGGCGCAGGCACAAACCACCAATACAATCGGGCGGGCACAAAACTCGCGTATAAGATGGGCGGGCACAAGGCCCGCCCCTACGGATGGGCGCGAAAACCGCGACTCTACAATTTTTTAATTTCCGCCATTTCGCGAGCAAGCTGTTTCTTTGGGAGGAACGGAACCGCCGTATTTGTCATCTTTTTTACCAGTTTTATTATCACTATTACCCTTATCAGCATACCATTTTTGAACTCCATCCTCCCAATTTTTATATTGCGGATCAGCTTCTGGATTTTTCGGAATCGGTCCTAAAGGATCGGTTCGATCAACATAATAAAGAATGGAGTGAGCATTGGAAAAAGTTTTCTTCTTGGTATATTTATCTGGACAACCGTCTTCGGCCAATAACCCCGTTTTCTTATCAATTAGAACCTCTATTGAATCTTCCGCTTTACCGTTCAACATTGGTTTATCCGATTTTTTAACATTACCCGAAGGACTCAAAAAATCTTCTTTGGGTAAACCAGCCAAAACTTTGCGCATATACTCATTCCAGATTGGCGAAGCAACGTAAACTCCTTCTCCGGAGGTAGTGGGACTATTATCATTGTTGCCCGTCCAGACACCTGTTACCACTTCAGGTGTATAACCCACCGTCCAACCGTCTCTGAACTCCTGAGTGGTCCCAGACTTGGCCGCCACTCTATAACCATCTATGTAAAGAGCGCTATGGCTACCAAAAACTTTGGCGCGCGCGCTGTTGTCCGAAAGTACATCATTGATTGTTCGCGCAATTTCTGTTGGCACAACTTGCTTTTTTTCCACTTCGTTACTTTTTTCATAAACTATTCCGCCTTTGGCATCCTCTACTCTTAAAATCGCCTCTGGAGCAACTCTAACGCCATCATTGGCAAAAACTCCATAAGCGGCCGTCTCTTCCAATAAAGTTACGCCACCACCGCCTAAAACCAAGGCTAGTCCGTATTGCTGAGGATTTTTTAAAGTGGTAATCCCCATATCACGAGCCAAATTAACCGTATCATTAACCCCTGCCAAATAAAGTGTTTTAACGGCTGGAATATTTAATGAATTAGCCAAAGCTTCTCTCATTGAAACCGGTCCATTGAATTTACCGTTGAAATTTTGCGGGATATAATCTTGATTATTAACTTTAAAATTGGTTTTAACGTCAAAAAGCATAGTCTCCGGCGTGTACCCTTTAGCGAAAGCTGTGGCATAAGCAAAAGGTTTGAAAGATGATCCCGGCTGACGAAGACGAATGGCAACGTTAACATTACCGTCATTTTCTTTGTTAAAGTAATCTCGTGAACCAACCATAGCTAAAATCTCACCCTTTTTTGGATCAATAGACACTAAGGCGGCATTGTGTGAATTGTAATTTTTGATATTATTATCGACTCCTTTCGCAACCGCCTCTTCCGCCCATTGTTGTTTTTGAAAATCTAAGGTGGTTATAACCTTAAAACCACCTTGCTGAACCGCATCTTCGCCGTACTTGTTGACCAACCAATCTTTAACATACATCACAAAGTGAGGCGCTAAAATTTCATTATGCATTTCCTTAACTTGCTTGATAGCATTTTCTTCTTTAGCTGCTTTGGCCTCTTGATCACTAATATAGCCCAACTCAACCATTCGATCGAGAACCCAAGCTTGTCGGCTGACTAAATCATCGGTATGAGTGCCATAAGGAGAATAGTAGGTTGGAGCCTTCGGTATGGCCGCTATTAAACTGCATTCCGCTAAATCCAGACTAGCGGCGTTTTTTCCAAAAAAAGTTTGGGCGGCAGCTTCTATCCCGTAAGCGTTAGCGCTATAAGGAATTTCGTTCAAATACATTTCCAAGATTTCGTCTTTGGTAAATTTCTGTTCCAATTCCAGAGAAAGAATTGCTTCTTTAATCTTGCGAGTAAAAGTTTTCTGGTTGGTTAAAATGGAATTTTTAATCAATTGTTGAGTTATAGTTGAAGCTCCTTGGCTTTTTGATTGCCCTTTAATATCTTCGTAGACTGCTCTGGCAATCGCCTTAAAGTCTAACCCGTGATGATTATAAAAATCAGCATCTTCAGCTGCTAAAGTCGCTTTTTTAATATAATCGGGCATTTGTTTAAAAGAAATAGCCGTTCTATTTTCTTCTCCGTGAATCTCATAAAGAACAACTTGACCGGTTCGATCCAAAATTTTTGTCGATTCGGCCACGTGTTGATCCGCCAATTTATTAGGATCAGGTAAATCCTTAGTAAAATAGGCCAAAACTGCCACCAGTGACAGAAGAAAACCGGCAAACATCCACAATAGAAAGTATAACACCTTGCGACCAACCCCCTTTTTTTCTTTTTTCAGCTCTTCTGCTGAAGGTTTATGCGATTCTTTAACTCCTTTAGTACCGAGTGAGTCAAAAGTATTATGCATTAATTTAAATTAGAAATAACCTCAAAATCGGTCTTTTGAAAAAACCGTATTGTATTATTACGAAAAAAAATAACATTTTTTTACTGATTTGCCAATTTTATTTAGACAAAAATAAAAATTAGTTATAAAAAAGAATAAGCTTCTTTTAAGAAGTATTTAATTATTTGACGGGAAAATAACCTACCGTTAGAGTAGGATGTGTTTGAGTTTTGAGATTAATAAAACAAGAGGATGAATCAACCCCAATGCAAACTGTGTCGCCGATCTAATCGAAAACTGTTTTTAAAAGGAGAACGTTGCTTTTCAGCCAAGTGTTCTTTTGCTAAAAAACCGTACGCTCCAGGTCAACACGCTAAACCGGGTGTGGCCATGACGGAATACGGAAAACAGTTAAAGGAAAAACAAACTCTCAAAAAAGTTTATGGATTAAAGGAAAAACAGTTTAAAAAATATTTTCAGAATCTTTCCACTAAGGGAGGTAATTTTGGCGATTTATTGATCGGACAGTTGGAAACTCGCTTAGATTCGCTGGTTTACGGTCTTGGTCTGGCCGATTCTCGGATTGGAGCTCGCCAGTTGGTTACTCTCGGATTTTTTC
>JAJYBC010000020.1 GCA_021779255.1 bacterium
TCTTCTCCTATTTTTTTCTTTTCCGCTTCTATATAATCTCGAGTTTCTTTTTTCTGAGTCTCGATTTCTCTTTTGGCCTTTTCCAATAAATCACCCTTTCTTTCATCGCTTTCTTTCTTGGCTTTGGTAAGCATTGCGTTGATTTGCTGGTTGGTTTTTATCATTTTTTCTTGAATATCTTTTTCCACTTTTTCCATCTTCTCTTGAATCTTGACTGTATTTTCCAATCCTAACTTAATTTTTTCCTCTCTTTTCTTCATAAGGGCAAAGAGCGGTTTATATAAAAAGCGTTGAAGAATATAAAGTAATAAAAAGAAATTGACCAATTGGGCGATCAATATTTTAAAATCAATACCCAGTTTATTAAATATTTCCATATTGAATGACAAAACGAGCAAAATTTATTGCTTCGCTTAGTTTATTTAATTAAGCAAACTTGATAATAAGAGCAACTACTAAAGCATAAATAGCGATAGCTTCGGCAAAAGCGATAGCCAAAATCATCATCGACTGAATTTTGCCGGCAGCTTCTGGATTACGGCCAACAGCTTCCAAAGCTTTAGCGGCCAGAATTCCGATACCGAGTCCGGGACCGATAGCTCCCAAACCGATAGCCAAAGCGCTGGCTAATTCCTTGTAACTTCCCACTTGAGTGGCGACGGTCTTTACTTCTTCCATGGTTTTTTTTAAATTAAATTATTAGTTGAAAGTATAGTTTAAAATATTATCTGTCTTGTGAAAAATTAACGGACAAGCCACTTATTCGTGAGCCTCGGTAGCCATTTTCAAGAAAACTAGAGTTAAAACCGTAAATACTAAAGCTTGAATTAGCCCTACAAATATTTCTAACATAAGAAATGGAAGTGGTAAAATATATGGGACCAAGAACATCATAACCATTAGTAAAACTTCACCGGCGAAAACATTGCCAAAAAGCCGAAAGGAAAAAGAAATCAGGCGAGAAACTTCACCGATCAATTCAAGGATACCAACAAAAAAATCAATAGGACTCTTAAAATTAAAAAATTTGCTAAGATGTTTTTTGGCTCCCAGAATGACAAACCCGCTGATCTGAGTGGTAATAACCGAAATTATAGCCCATGCCAGTGTAGCGTTTAGATCGGAGTTAAGAGAACGTAGAAGAGGCACGAACTCTGTTTCACCTTGCTTTACTTCATAGAAACCGATACTGCCTACTCCGGGAATAAGACCAAACCAGTTTCCGATAAGAATAAAAAGAAAAAAAGTTGCTAAAAATGGAAAAAAACGTTCAGAATTTTTTTTATTATTACCCCAAATTTCATCAAAAAAATTAAATAAACCTTCCAAAGAAGCTTCAACGACGTTTTGAAATCCTCCCGGAACCATCTTGGCTTTGCGACCAACGACAATAGCGCTAATACTTAAAATAACAACAACCAACCAACTGGTAATAAGCGTATTGGTAACGGTAAAACTGCCGATATGTAAAATAGTTTCGGGAATCAACGATAAGTTCATGGTTAAAACATTTTAATTTCACAAATATTAATTTTGTGCGTCGTGAGGGATTCGAACCCCCGACCAATTGGTTAAGAGCCAACTGCTCTACCAGCTGAGCTAACGACGCTCCTTATCTATATGAAATAAAAAAAACCTATTTGTCAAAAAAATAGAATGAGCATGATTAAATACCCGAGTTGCTTTATTGAAAAAAAAACACGATAATAAAATATTAAGATTTATGATAAATTATAAATTATAAATTAAACTCAAGCATATGGCTCCGATAAAAAAATCGTTGTTAGTGGCGAATTGGAAAATGAATCCCTTAACTCTCAAAGAAGCCGAAAGAATCGTTCGCTCTTTGGAACATGGCATAAAATCATTAGGTAAAAAAGATTTTATTTCTAAAATTGATTTGGCTCTTTGCCCACCCAGTCTCTATCTAGGAAAATTGGAAAACAGTCCCCTGTTTCGTTGGGGAATTCAAAATGTTCATTGGGAAACGAGAGGTCCCTTTACGGGTGAAGTTAGTTTAAAAATGGCTGAGGATGCAGGTTGTCGGTATGCAATCATTGGCCATTCAGAGAGACGCAGACTTTTCGGAGAAACAGATGCAGTAATTAATTTAAAACTGAGAGCTGCTTTTGCTACTGCCGTTTCCCCTATTTTATGCGTGGGCGAAAATAAGGAGGAGCGAAAGAAAGATCAAACCAGTGTCGTTATTCGCAAACAATTGGCTCAAGCTTTGCAAAAAGTGAGTGTTCTCTCTTTACCGAAGCTCACAATTGCTTATGAACCGGTTTGGGCTATCAGCGATATGTCGGGAATAACTTCCACTCGCGCCGATTCACCGGATGATATTATGGGAATCAGTATTTTGATTAAAAAAATTCTCACGGAATTTTATCATTCTGATGTAACGGAAAAAGTGAGAATTATTTATGGAGGCAGTGTCAATCAAAAGAATATTGATCAATTTATAGAAGTAAAAATGGTAGATGGTTTTTTGGTGGGTGGTGCCAGTTTAACAGTTTTTGATTTTTTACCTATAATTCGTAAAGTTTATGAACGAAGCTAAGTCGGAACAATTGGATTTTTTGATCGTTGCGCCGACTCCCTTCTTTGCTAACCGTGGTTGCCATATGCGTATCAGAGGTGAAGCGGAGGCCTTAAAACGTTGTGATCAAAAAATTTTAATTTTAACTTATAAAGAAGGAAAAAACATTGAGGGGCTAGAAATCGAGCGTTCTTTTTTTTCTTTTGGAAAAGCTAAAAAAGGTGTTAATGCTACTTGGAAAAATTTGCCAGCCGGCTTTTTTCTTTTTTGGTTAGCGCTTCAACAAACTTTTTATTTAAAACCTCGTTTCCTTTATGTTCATCTTTTTGAAGGTGGCGCTATTGGTTTTCTAGTTAAGTATTTCGTGTGGGTTTTAAGTTATTTTCAATATCGCCCCTGCCTTGTTTTGGATATTCAGGGCAGTTTGGCGGGAGAAATGAAAACTTACGGTATGCTAAAAAATCCGTTTTTTCTTTGGCTGGCGCAAAAAATGGAAAATTTTATTTTATTTTTCCCCGATTTTATTTTTGTCAGCTCGAAACAGTATGCCAATAAAATCAAACAAGAAAGAAATTTTAACGATAAGAGAATTAGACCTTTAGCAGATGCTATTTCTCTTTTTAATTGGCGACAAGATCGAAAAACAGTCCGAACAGGACGTAATCAATGGGAAAAAAATCGTCATTTGAATTTAATCAAAAATGTTTTCAGCTTGGAGCAAATAAAACAAATTCGAAGTTGGATCAATCAAGAGAAAATCATAATAATTTATACTGGTGATTACGCTTCGGCCAAAGGTTTTCCTTTCTTTTTGCAAAAGATTTGGCCAAGCTTGCTAAAGAACGATGATTTACGTTTTTTATTTGGTGGAGGAATTATAACTTCGGTGGTTCAATCAACCGTTTTATTGGCTAAAAATCACGATAAATTTGTTTCTTTGAATAATTTAGATATCGATACTTTGCCTTATTTTCTTCTCTTGGGCGATATTGCTATTGATCCTAAATTTCAGGAAACAACTGAATCAAGTGGCAAGATTTTGAATTATATGGCGACCGGTTTGCCGGTTGTTTGTTTTGAGAGAGTCAATAATCGTTTTTTTCTGCAAAATAATGGTTATTACGCTCAATCTGAAAAAGATTTTATTGAATTAATTAATCAATTAGCTAATGATCCGAAGAAAAGAAAAAAACTGGGGATTAACAACCTAAAAATGGCGTGGAATAAATTTACGTGGGATAAAGTAGCAAGGAAGATAACTAAAGAATTAAAAATTTTTAAATTTTAGGAATTTCCCATTATTTTTAAATTCAGTATTGAGAATTTTATGTCAAAGATTAAATTGCCAGAATCAATTACAGTCAAAGATTTTGCCGAGAAGCTGGAAAAAAGCGTTTCAGAAACCATTTCATTATTAATGAATAACGGTTTTTTAGTGACTATTAATGAAGAAATTGATTTCGAAACAGCCACGATTATCGCCGAAGATCTGGGTTTCGAAGTTGGTAAAGAGAAAGTTAAGAAACTGAAAGACAATGTCGAAGATATTTCCGAATTAATAGAAATTATAGCTAACGATCAAAAACAAAAAATAGGTAAAAAAATTAAATTACGACCGCCGATTGTGACCATCTTAGGTCATGTTGATCACGGTAAGACAACTTTATTAGATACAATTAGACGTTCTCAAGTAGCTGAAAGTGAATCGGGTGGTATTACCCAGCATATTACGGCGTACCAAGTAAAAATTAAAGGCAAAATAATCACTTTTGTGGATACTCCCGGACACGAAGCTTTTCAGAAGATGCGTTCGCGAGGCGCTATAGTAGCCGATATTGCTATTGTCATTATCGCTGCCGATGACGGAGTCAAACCTCAAACGAAAGAAGTTCTGGATCGGGTTAAATCAAGCGGCCTGCCTTTCATTGTTTGTCTTAACAAAATTGATAAACCGGAAGCTAATATTGATCGGGTTAAAGGTCAATTAGCGGAAGAAAATATTTTGGTTGAAGGTTGGGGCGGCAAAATTCCCGTTGTGGAAATTTCCGCTAAAAACAATCAAAATATCGATGAATTGTTGGAAACTGTCTTGTTGGTGGCGGAAATAGAAGAGTTAAAGGCTGATTACGAAAGACCAGGTATGGGTTTAACTTTGGAAGCTCACTTGGATAAAAAAAGAGGACCGATAACTACTCTGATTGTTAAAAGCGGCCTTTTTCGTCAAGGGGATTATATTCAAGCCGGTCATGTTTTTGGTAAAATTAAAATGTTGGAAGATTTTCAAGGACAGAAAATAAAAGTAGCCTCACCCTCTATGCCGGTGGTCATTCTTGGTTTTACTCATCTGCCAATGGCTGGCAGTTTAGCTAAAGTAACTCTAAAAAATGTTTCCCATAAAACAAAAGAAAGTTTAGCTTTGGCCGTAGCTAATTCCAAGGGCCGAACCTCTCCCCTTAAACGGATTGAGAAATCATTGGAAACGGAAAAATATAAAAAACTAAATATTCTCATTAAAGCTGACACTCAAGGTTCTCTAGAAGCGCTTACCCAAATTTTGGAAAATTTGGCAGTGGAAGATGTGGTAACCAAAATTATTCAAGCGGAAGTTGGTCAAATTAATGAATCGGATATTTTAAGAGCAAAAATCAGTCAGGCTATTCCTTACGGTTTTAGAGTCGTCGAAAGCGCCACTGCTTTAGAAGTTCAAGAAAAAGAAAAAGTTAAAGCGCGAATTTTTGATGTTATCTATCGTTTGGTAGAGGATGTTCAAGCGGAGATGAAAAAAATTATTACTTTCGAAAAAGTGCGGGAAGATCACGGAAAAATGAAAGTTTTGGCTATTTTTCGTACTGGTAAAAAAAATATGATTGTGGGGGGAAGAATCATTCAAGGCAAATTGGCAAAAAATGATGATATAGAAATTGTTCGTCAAAATGAAATAATCGGCAAAGGAATTATAAAACAAATCAAAAAAGGTAAAGAAGACATTGATTTGGCTCTGGAAAACGATGAATGTGGTATTGATTACGAAGCTGTCGGTTCTTTTGTCAAAATTCTCGAGGGAGATGAAATTTTGGCTTATTCCTTTCAAGAAAAAACTTTATCTGAAAAATGAAAAAAAACAGTTTAGCTCCTACTATTGGTATTGATGCCGCTGATCTTTGTTCGGAGAGGATTGACGGTACTCGAATTTATATTTTAAATTTGTTAAATCGATTCGGACGGATTGCTTCTGATAATTTGTTTGATATTTATTTGAATGGCAAACTCAACCCCCGATTAGCTTTCACAGAATATCCTAATTATCAAAAATTCACAGCTAAGGCTTCTCTTCTGTGGACTCAAACTCGTCTGCCTCGAATGCTTCAAAAAACCAATCCGGATGTTCTTTGGATGCCTCTGCATAATTTACCTTTTTGGCGACCCAAAGGGATGAAATCGGTGGTTACCATTCACGATTTGGCTTTTAAACTTTTTCCTCGTTTTTTTCCAGCTAAAGATTTATTTTTACTTAATCGATTAACAGCTTATGCTGTCCGCTCAGCTGATAAAATTATTGCTGTTTCTCGCTCCACCGCCCGCGATTTGCAAGAAATTTACGGGGTGCCACCTCATAAAATTAAAGTTATTTATCACGGTTATGATGAAAAACTTTTTCATTTACCGAATGAGGAAGAGAAGAGGGAAATTTCACACGTTAAAGTAAAGTATAAAATACCACCCAATAGTCGTTATTTAATTTATGTTGGCGCTATTCAGCCCAGAAAAAATTTAGGGATGCTGGTTAGCGCTTTTGAACGGATTAAAACTCTGCATACCTTTAAAGATTGGAAGTTAATTTTGGCTGGTTCGGACGCTTGGCTTTTTGAGGAGTTAAAAAAGCAAGTTAAAAATTCTGTTTGGCGAAAAGATATTATTTTCACCGGCAATTTCAGTATTCCAGATCTACCTTACTTGCTTTGGGGAGCAGAATTATTTATCTTTCCCTCGCTTTACGAAGGTTTCGGCATCCCTCTTTTAGAAGCCATGGCCTGCGGTTTGCCAATTTTGACGGCCAAAAATTCCAGTTTGGTGGAAGTAGCCGGTAATAATGCTATTTTTTTCGATCCGACTAAAATTGACGATCTAACAACTGGTATTAAAGAACTTTACGCTAATAAGACTAAAAGAGAAGAATTGTTTCGAGGGGGGCTTGCTCGCGTTAAAAATTTTAGTTGGGACAAAACAGCTCGTGAAACTTATCAATGTCTTGTTGAGACAGCTATCTCTTAATTTTTTATTTTTTTGCTAATCAAGACCAAGAACTATTTTCGTCTTGGCTTTTCTAACAAAAATAAATTTTAAATTATTATGGTAATAGAAATATATCGAGTAATTCGCTCTCATCGAAGGACTTTAGGTTTGGAAATTGATCATCGAGGACGTCTTATCGTGCGAGTTCCGCTTTTGATGTCGGAAAAAAAATGGCAAGAAATGATTCAAACAAAGGAAAATTGGATTATCAATAAAGTGGCTGAAATAAAAAATCAAAACCGGATTGAATCAATTAAACAAGTTGTTGACGGGGAAACTTTTTTGTTTTTAGGAAAAAATTATCCTTTACAAATAATGGATAATTTGGAACTAAATTTAGAATTTGATATCGGCAGTGGTTTAAAAATTAGACGCGAAGCGGTTTCTCAAGCGGAAAAATTAATAATCAAATGGTATCAACGAGAAGCCTTGAAAATTTTTCGTCGACGAACTAACTTCTTGGCGCTCAAATACGGTTTTTCTTATGGCAAGATAGCTATTTCTCGTGCTGGTAAACGTTGGGGATCTTGTACTCATCAAAACGATATTCGACTTAATTGGCGTTTAATTATGGCTTCTCCGACAATCAGCGATTACGTAATTATTCACGAGCTGGTTCATACTAGAATCAAAGATCATTCTCGCACTTTTTGGCTCAAAGTAGCTTTGTTGTATCCTAATTATCGAGAAGCTAAAAAATGGCTTTACCGAAATTCGGCTCGACTTTACTTTTCTTTCGCTTAGTTTTATTACTAAAATTGTCCACACAGCACAAATTTTTGCGCAGAAAACTGTTGACTTTTAGGAAGAATCGTGATGAACTGTTTCACAATAAAACTTCTTGTTAAAAGAAGTCAAAGTCCCTTACAAAGGAGTTAAAACGATGGAAGAGCATTTGGTAGCTTTTTTGATTTTAATGGTGTTGGTAGTCACACCAATGGCGGTGACATTTCTGATAAAACGCACTATTGCAAAAAAAGATTGTCAGGAATTTGACAGCAAGGCCATTTTCCTTGTTTTTTTGGCTGTAAGCCTAGGTCTTTTTCTCTTTGGCGTTATCATAAATTTCCATTTAGTTACCGATTCTTTTAACGCGAAATTTTCTAGAGAGGTTAATTTGCATCAAGTTACCGTTAAAGGGGAACAATCTTTTAATGTTCAAATTGCTATCAAATACAAAGATGGCAAAATAGTGCAATTAGATCTTATAGAAGGAACAACCGTATTGGATAAAAAAGATGAAAGCGAAGGAACAAATAATGATGATTAGTAAAAGTGATAAAAAATAATAACAGTATCATAAGCCTTGGGAAGCCGTATTTTCCCTAGGCTTTTTTATTTTAGCACTCAGACTTGACGAGTGCTAAAAATGTTTTATAATATAAAAAGTATTAGTAATTAATTTTTAATTTAAAAACATGTCCAAAATTATTGGGATTGACTTGGGCACTACTAACTCCTGTATGACTGTTATGCAAGGAGA
Organism: bacterium; assembly: GCA_021779255.1. Taxonomy (GTDB): domain Bacteria; phylum Patescibacteriota; class Minisyncoccia; order CAIUEV01; family CAIUEV01; genus JAJYBC01. The sequence continues at coordinate 8,319 of JAJYBC010000020.1, forward strand.
TAAGCCGAAAGTTATTGAAAATCAAGAGGGTAATCGAACCACTCCTTCAATAGTGGCTTTATCCAAGTCGGGTGAGCGTTTGGTGGGCGTAACAGCTAAAAGACAGGCGGTAACCAATTCGGAGAATACCATCTTCTCGGCCAAGAGATTGATTGGTCGACGTTTTTCCGATAAAGAAGTCCAAGCTGATATTAAATTGTTTCCTTTTAAACTCCGTGAAGGTTCAGACGGTGGAGTGGAAATTAAATTCGGAGAAGAATGGAAAAAACCGCAAGAAATTTCCGCGATGATTCTGGCTAAACTTAAAACTGATGCTGAAGCTAAATTGGGTGAAAAAATTAGTAAGGCCGTGATCACGGTGCCAGCATATTTTGATGACGCTCAAAGAAAAGCAACAAAAGATGCCGGTAAAATTGCCGGTTTTGAGGTGGAAAGAATTATTAACGAACCAACCGCAGCTGCCTTGGCTTACGGTTTTAATCGTAATAAAGATGAAAAAGTTATCGTTTATGACTTGGGAGGTGGAACTTTCGACGTTTCTGTTTTGGAAGTGGTCGGCGAAGGAGAAGACAAGTCCGTAGAAGTTAAGTCAACCAGTGGAGATACCCATTTGGGTGGTGATGATTTTGATCAAAAAATTATTGCTTGGATTATCGATGAATTTAAAAAAACAGAAGGAATTGACTTGGCTAAAGATTCTATGGCTTTACAACGAGTTAAGGAAAGTGCGGAGAAAGCTAAAATTGAGCTTTCTACAGCGATGGAGACAGAAATTAATCAACCGTTTATTACTATGGGCGAGGGTGGTCCGCGTCATTTGAATTTGAAAGTTTCTCGATCTAAATTGGAGGAATTAGTCTCCGATTTGGTGGACGCAACAATGGAACCGTGCAAAAAAGCTTTAGCGGATGCTAAAATCGCCAAAGAGGAAATTAACGAAGTTATTTTGGTTGGTGGTCAAACGCGTATGCCTTTGGTACAAAAAAAGGTGGAAGAATTTTTCGGTAAAAAACCGAATGTTTCTTTAAACCCTGACGAAGTGGTGGCTTTGGGTGCTGGCGTGCAGGGAGGAGTTTTGCGGGGAGATGTTAAAGATGTTCTCTTATTGGATGTTACCCCTCTAACTTTGGGAATCGAAACTTTAGGTGGTATTCGAACGCCTATTATTGAGAGAAATACGACTATTCCAACCTCTAAAGAACAAGTTTTCTCAACAGCCGCCGATAATCAAACTTCGGTGGAAATTCATGTCTTGCAAGGAGAAAGAGAAATGGCTAGCGATAATAAAACGTTGGGTCGATTTCACTTGGACGGTATTCCACCGGCTCCCAGAGGTATTCCTCAAGTGGAAGTTAAATTTGATTTGGACGCCAATGGTATTCTAAATGTAAGCGCCAAAGAAAAAGCTACCGGTAAAGTTCAATCAATTAGAATTGAAGCTTCTTCTGGTCTTTCCGACGAAGAAGTGGAAAAAATGAAAAAAGATGCCGAGACCCACGCCGAAGAAGACAAAGCGAAAAAAGAAATGATTGAAACGCGTAATATGGCGGAAACTTTAATCTTTGCAACAGAAAAATCTTTGAAAGAAGTAGGTGACAAGATTAACGAAGAAGAACGAAAAATTATCGAGGAAAAGATTCAAGCGCTCAAAGAGGTTAAAGATAAGGACGATAAAGAAGCGTTGAAGAAAGCAACAGACGAGTTAAGCCAATCGGCGCAAAAAATAGGCGAGATTCTCTACAAGCAAGCTCAAGAGAAACAACAGGCAGAATCGAACGCCGGACAACAAACAGAGCCGGACGCCGAAAATCCAGAGAAGACTGAAGAACCGAAAGAAGAAAATAAATCAGAAGAGAAGAAATAGTGGTAAAAAAATCGTAGGGGTGTATTGAGATACGCCCAATTAGGTTTTATTTTATAGAGGCGCCCAATTGGGCGCCTCTATTTATAGTACGATTTGAAATGTTTTTTATTGAGAGTCTTGCACTCGCCTCGTTAAATTTTTGGTTCGTGAATTTTTCGCCAGTGTCTGACTTCGCTCTCCCATTTGTCGAGTAAATAGCCATAAGTCCCCATATCACCGGCGCTTGCCGAAATAGCCAATCGAGAAATTTCTTGAGCCAGTTTTTGCTCTTGGTCGCCATATTTTTCTGCTAATTGTTCAGTAATTTGCTGATTAATCTTTTGATAGACCGAGTCATTTTCCCAATTTTCCGTGTCGAAAGATAATTTGCTTAATTGTTCTTTTAATTCATTTTCTAATTGAGTTAGATTTTTTTCTTCCTTTAGAGGATTGACTTGCTCGGCGGTAACTTTTTTTTCGTTATCGATATTTGATTCTGGTGTTGAAATTATCTCCGACTTTTTTGTTAAATTAGGTATATCAATTTGTTCCGGAGATGTTAATATAATTTCTTCTTTTTGATCTTCTATCAAAGGCTGCTCGGCTTTCTCCGGATTATTCCCAGTTAGTTCTTTGATAGCTATTTCTTGAGGCATTTTTTTATTTTTATAATTTTAAAAAATTTTTAAATTCTTCTTCGTTAACAATTTTAACTCCCAATTTCTGCGCTTTAGTCAATTTACTGCCCGGATTTTCACCTAAAATTAAATAGCTTGTTTGTCGACTAATCGAGTTAACAACATTACCGCCAGCGGAGATAACCATTTCTTTCGCTTCTTCCCGTGATAGACTGGACATCGCCCCAGTAAAAACAAAACTCAACCCTTGCAATTTATTATTGCTATTGTTTTGATTTTCTGAGTTTATCTTAACACCTAATTTGAGAAGGGAAAATATTTCTCGTTGATTGGTCAAATTACGAAAATAATTAAATAAACTTTGTCCCGCCTTCTCGCCAATACCGTGAATATTTTGCCATTCCGTTAAAGAAGTCTGTTGAGCTGATTCTATAATTTTTCTTAGATCAGCTTTTTCTTTCTTTTCGGCTGTCGCCTGAATTTTTTCTAATAAAAATTTGGTTATTAAAAGAGCGCCACCTTCACCGATATAGCGAATGCCCAAAGCTACTAACAATTTTTCCAATTTAATTGTTTTGCTTTTATTGATCGAGTCAATTAAATTTCGAGCTGACAGATCGGCAAAACGTTCCAAAGAGATCAAATCTTCTTTTTTAAGACGAAAGATATCAGAAAAATCACGAATCAAATTATTTTCCATCAGTTGAGCTACAATTTTTTGGCCTAAACCTTCAATACCGAAACCTTTTTTACTGACAAAATGAATTAATTTTTCTTTTTCTTGAGCAAAACAGTGAGAGTTAGAGCAATAAAGAGCGACTTCTTGCTTATCCTTACTTAATTTTTTTTTAATTACGACGGAACCGCAAACCGGACATTTCTTGGGCATTTGAAAATCTTTTTCTTGACCGTTACGCAAACTTTTAATTACTTCCACAATTTCCGGAATAATATCACCAGCTTTACGAAGGATAATTGTGTCGCCAATTTTTAAATCGAGACGGCGGATTTCCTCTTCATTATGTAAAGTTGCCCGACTAACAATTGAACCGGCCACGGCTATCGGTCTTAAAATAGCTACTGGGGTGAGAGCACCCGTTCGACCAACCTGAACTTGAATATCGGAAACTACGCTGGTAACCGTTTCAGCCGGAAATTTGTAAGCTACTCCCCAACGGGGAGATTTGCCGGTAAAACCAAGCTTATTTTGGTAGTCCAAGTGATTAACTTTTAAAACCAGCCCATCAATACCATAAGGTAAACGATGGCGTTTTCCGTCTAAATGCGCAATCACTTTCTTAGCTTCCCTTAAATTTGATAAATAACGATAAAGCTGGTTGATTTTAAAACCTAATTCTTTTAAAATTTCTAATTTTTCCAGCTGGTTCGTCGGTTGATACGGGAAATAGCCATTATCAATCGAGTGTAATTGATAAACAAAACTATCGAGATGGCGAGCAGCGGCAATTCGGGGATCAAGTTGGCGGATAGAACCGGCAGCAGCATTGCGAGCATTAGCAAACAAAGGTTTTTCTTCAGAAGCTCTTTCTTGATTAATCTTGATTAAATTATCATGGGAAATCCAACATTCACCTTCTACGACGATGTCAACCGGTTTTTTTAATTTCAAGGGCAAACTTTCTATGGTTTTAATATTCTGGGTAACATTTTCTCCGATTAAACCATCGCCTCGAGTGGCGCCGCTTTCTAAAATTCCTTTTCTGTAAATCAAAATAATATGCAAGCCATCAATTTTAGCTTCCGCTAAATAGTCAAAAGGAATAGAATATTGATTTTTTTTCTCTAAAATTCGTTTATTTTTCTTTTCCCAATCAACCAATTCGGCATAATCAAAAGCATCATCCAAACTCCATTGACGAAAGAGATGTTGAATCTTTTGAAATTTAGCAAGAGGTTCACCCGCCACTCGTTCAGTCGGCGAATTAACTAAACGAAATTGCGGATATTTTTTTTCCAATTCAAAAAGTTCTTGGCGTAAAGAAGTATAAATTTCATCCGTTATGGCCGGATCATTCTGAACGTGATAGCGATAGCGTAATTTTTCCACTTCCTTAGCTAATTTTTTTATTCTTTCTTGGACGAGATAATTTTTGGTGAAGGGCATGTCGTTATTTTCATTTTTAGAAACTCTTTACCGAGTCTTTTTCTTATTAAAAATTTTACAGAATCACCCATTTTAAGAGATCCTTTCAAAATAGCTTCTGCTAGCGGTTCCTCCAAATAAATTTGCAAATTACGACGGACGGTTCTCGCTCCTTCCTTATGAGAAAAACTTTTTTTAGCTAAAAAACTTAAAATTTCGGGAGTGATTTCCAAACGAATTTTTTTTATTTCTTGAGATCTTTTCTTTAATTTTTCAAATTCTAAACGAGCAATTTCAATTAAACCTTGGCGGTCAATCATTTCAAAGAAAACGGTACTGGTAATTCGACTTAAAAATTCCGGTTTGAGAAATTCACTTAAACGGCGACTAATTTCGTTTTTTTGGTCGTGGTTAGTCTTAGCGGAGTCTTTTCCGGTGGAAAAGCCGATACTTCGTTGGAAAAGATTATCATTGCCGAGATTAGAAGTAAAAATTAAAATAGTATTTCGAAAATTAATTTTTCGACCTGATCCGTCAGTTAAAAAGCCATCTTCCAACACCTGTAGTAAGATATGAAAAACTTCGGGGTGAGCTTTCTCAATTTCGTCAAAAAGAATCAAACTGTACGGATTTTTACGCACTCGATTGGTAAAATCATTATTTTCACCGTAACCGACATAACCGGGCGGCGAACCTAAAAGACGAGAAACAGTATGTTTTTCGTTGAATTCACTCATATCAACTCGAATCAAAGCATCCGGTCTCAAAAAAATCTCTTGGGCTAATAACTTAGCCAAATAAGTTTTTCCTACTCCTGTGGGGCCAACAAACAAAAATGAAATAGCCGGTCTTTCCGGATCGGCGATACCCGAAAGTTTTCTTTTGAGGGAAGCGCTAATTTTTTCTACGGCTTTATTTTGCCCTTTAATTGATTTACGCAGGGTAAAAGCTAGTTTCGACAAACGTTTTTGAGTATCTTCCAAAAATAATTCGCTGGGAATATTCAGTTTTTTTGCTAAAACTTCAGCGACGTCTTGATTTTTCATAACGGGTAAATCTTTCCCCTTGTTCCCAATTTTTTCTTCTTTTTGAATTAAAAAAGTGGCTGTTTCATCTAATAAATCAATCGCTTTATCAGGAAAATTGCGTTCCGGCAAATATAAATTCGCCAACTCCACAATTTTTTTAATTATTTCTCGAGAAATTTTAACTCGGTGATATTCTGCGTAAAAAGAACGAATACCCTCGAGAATTTCAATTGTTTCTTTGACTGAGGGTTCTTTAACAAAAATTGATTGAAAACGTCTCTCCAAAGCCCCGTCTTTTTCAATATATTTTTGATACTCATCAGTGGTTGTAGCGCCGATACAACGCAATTGACCTCTAGCCAAAGCTGGTTTGACAATATTGGCGGCGTCCAGACTACCTTGGGCACTACCAGCTCCGACAATATTATGCAATTCATCAATGAAAAGAATGACTGTTGGATCACTTTCCGCCTCCTCGATAATTCTTTTTAAGCGATCTTCAAATTCTCCTCGAAAAGAAGTTCCCGCCACCAAAAGACCCATATCCAGACTCATAATTTTCTTACCCAGCAGCGTGCGAGGAACTTTTTCCTCCATAATTCGATGAGCTAGTCCGGTGACAATAGCTGTTTTACCAACTCCCGGTTCACCAACTAGCACCGGATTGTTTTTAGTTTTACGCATTAGAACACGAATAGCTTGATCAATCTCTTCGTCTCGGCCAATAACTGGGTCAATCTTTTTCTCTTTAATTTCTTCGTTTAAATTACGCGCGAAATAAGAGAGCATCTGCATCTCTTTAGCGGGAGTCGGATTAATAACTCCAAAAGGAGGACGATTAGGACCAAAATTTATTGTTTGGTCGGAATTGGGTGCCATTTTATTTTTAAATAGCGAAGAGAAAAAATCTCCCGCCTCCGCCAGAATATCCTGAAGAGATTCAGTAGGGGCGCCAAGCGTTTCCCCTTGTTCAGTATTAGCTAAATTTTGTTTGACAGAGGCGTTTTCTTCAGAAGTGAAAAAAGAACTTTCCAAAAAAATTTCATCTTTAAGCATAACTTTTTTCAACTGATCAGCCATCCTTTTAATTTCTTCTTTATTTTTGCCAAGAAAAAGAAAAACTTCTTGATTGGAATAATTAATAATGGCAAAAAGCAAGTGTTCCGTTCCAACATAAGGAAATTGGAACTCGTGGGAAATTTTAATAGCTTCCAACAAAATCTTACGAACTTCAACAGAAAAAGGCAAAAGCTCGGCTTTTTGGGAGTCTTTGGAACTTTCCCAATTTTTCGGCAATTTCAAGTTTTTTCTGGTTTCTTGAATAACCGTTAAGGAGTTAATCAAAATGCTGCCTAAACCGCCTTTTTCTTCCGCTAGGGCAATAATCAAGTCCATTAAAGCTACTTCTCCCGTTGGGTTGTTCCTTCTTTTAGCCAAAAGATGAGATCTGTTAAGCGTATTTTTGAGATGCTCGGTGAAATAACGAATAATTACATTATTCATAATATTAAAACATTTTATAATTTAATTTATCCTTTGTTTTCCTATTATTACTCATTTTTTAGGAAATTACAAGCCAAAAAGTTGCAAGATTAAAAAAGCGAGTTAAGTTAATGAGATTGATCTTTTTATTTTTGTTTTCGACCTAACGATGTTAAGTAAAGAAGAACAGCTTTATCAGTTAATCAAAAATCATCGACGCAAGCTATTACTCACTAAAAACGAGATTAATGGCGATCTTTTTGGTAGTCTTTTGGCTTGGGCTTTTTTCTTAAGTAAAATTAACGGCAAAAAATTTCCCACTCTTTATTTGCCGCGCTATGCTGAACTCAAGAAATTTTATCCTTTTCTGCCGGAATATAATTTAACTATTGATAGAGTAGACGGTATTCGTGATTTTATTCTCTCTTTTAATACGAACAATAACGATATTAATAATGTTCGCTGGAAGAAAGAAAATGGCCATTTGGATATTCTAATTACTCCCCAACGAGGAAATATTGATCCCCGTGATTTTTCTTTTATTCCCGCTCGTTTCCGTTATGATCTAATTTTTTCTTTGGGGGTTGGCGATTTTGGTGATCTGGGTAAGGTTTATGAAGAAAACAGTGATCTTTTTTTTGAACTGCCTTTGATTAATATTGATACTAACCCCGGCAACGAAAATTACGGTCAACTAAATATTATTAAAACCGTACCCAGCTCTTTGGCCGAATTATCAACCGATTTAATGATTAAATTGAACGAAGCGGAAATTAAAGATGAAATCGCTCAATGCTTATTAACCGGAATTATTGAAGCTACCGATAATTTAAAAAATCCCAAAGTCACTCCTCATACTTTTGACACGGTCGCTTTTTTGATGGAACGAGGAGGCAATCATCAAGAGATTTTAAACGCTCTTTATGATACCGAATCATTAGCTTCGTTAAAACTCTGGGGTAAGCTGTTAGAAAGGTTAAAAGAAGACAACAATATTATTTGGTCGTATATTGATCAAGAGGAACTGAAAGAATATGAATTCCCGCACATTATGCTTCGTCGGTTTTTTGTTCGACTGAAAAACTTTTTAGATTTGGACAATAAAAAATTGTTGATTCTTTGGCAGGAAAAACCCGATCAAAAAAACGGTTTCCTTTATAAGATCGAACGTGATGAAGAAAAAGATAAAAAAATTATGGAGCAATTGGGAGGGGAACTGTTTAATTCAGAAACTTTGCATTTTACTTACCCCGATCAATCTCAAAATAATTTCTTAACCTTAGTCGAAAAAATAAAAAACTTTCTTTTGCAAAATGACTAAAATAACTTTAAAATCGGAGCAGGATTTGGTTTATTTAGCTCAAGGTGGAAAAATATTAGCGAATATTTTACAAGAATTGACCAAATTAACCAAGTCGGGAGTGAAGGGTTCTTTTCTTGATCAAAAAGCGGCGGAAATGGCTGAAAAAGCCGGCGCTTCTTGCTCTTTTTTCAATTACGAAGGCTATTCCGCTCATTTGTGTCTCTCAACTAACGATGAAGTAGTCCACGGTTTGCCATTTGATAAAATTATTCGGGAAGATGATCTGGTTAGTTTAGACTTGGGCATTAAATATAAAAATTTGTTTACTGACTCGGCAGTAACTTTTTTGGTTTCTAAGAATAAATTGGCAACTAAAAATTTGGTAAAAAATAAATTGATTAACACAACTTTTGCTTGTCTTAAAAGATCCTTGAAATATTGTCAAACCGGTTATCGACTGGGAGATATCGGTTTTGCCATTCAATCTTTAGCGGAGAAAGAAGGTTTTTCGGTGGTTAAAAAACTGGTTGGCCACGGCGTTGGTTACGCCGTACACGAAGATCCATACGTGCCTAATTATGGCCAAAAAAATACCGGCTTACGTTTAAAACCTGGGATGGTCATTGCCATTGAACCAATGTTAAATCAAGGCACAGATGATGTTCTTTTGGACAAAAATAATAACTGGTCTTATCGAACGGCCGATCAAAAACTCAGTGCTCATTTTGAATGGACAGTAACGATTACTCGCAATAAACCAATAGTGCTAACACCGTTGAATTGGATAAAAAAAGATAAAATTTTTATCAAGAAAAAAATTAGATTATAATTAATTTAATAAAAAGTTTGAAGTTTAATATAAAAATAAAAATTTATGGAGCAATTTGTTACCTGCGGAGGAGTAGA